>PCSD01000055.1 GCA_002771615.1 Candidatus Falkowbacteria bacterium CG23_combo_of_CG06-09_8_20_14_all_49_15 | reverse complement strand
ATTTTTCATAGAAATCTAACTTAGCATTATTGGCGCTTCGCGCCAAATATGTTGCGTTAGATTCTGGAATCAAACTTATTTTACTTATTTTTTTTATTTTTTGATTATTATTTAATTTTTATTTTTATTATTATCCACTTATAAAGTAATTATAACATAAACTATGATTATCAAGCAATTAATTACTCTTCATAAAGCGACTAACGCTTATGAGCTATGGACGCGGCTCTGGCTGAATTCGCAACCGCAATAATTCTGCCGGTATAAATTGTATTCCTTCGCCAGCCGATTGGTTTTTTGGCTGCCCCCCTGTTTTTTTAAATCAAGCGCCAAAAATTCCAGATTAGAACTTGCTCCGATTTCCCGGCCAATAGCCAAGATCGACTGACTGTCTTTTTGCGGCCCGATGGTCAAAGTGGTGCCGAAAATCTGGAAATTCTTCTCTTTGGCCAGCCGAGCGGTTTTTTCCAAGCGATAGCGGAAGCACAAGGCGCAGCGCTCTCCCCTTTCCGGATCTTGTTCCCGGCCGCGAACTGACTGCCGCCAATCTTCATGCCAGTCGTCAGCCAAAATCAGGTTGATGCCCAAGGCGTGCGACACGGTTTGCGCGGCCGCCAAACGGCGTGCGTATTCCTCGGCCGGATAAATGTTCGGGTTGCAAAAAAAAGCCGTTACCCGATAATTTTCCTGGAGAAAGTTCAAAGGCCAGGCGGCGCACACCCCGCAACAGACGTGAAAAAGCAAATTTTTCATTAATTTTTTCTCCTTGTCCATAAGATTAAAGCAAAGACCGCGCCCGCGAAGCCGGAAAAAAAATCCAGCCAGGAAGGATAACGGCCGGGAATGAACTGCTGTTTATATTCCAAAAAAGCCGCGAACAGCAAAGTTATCAATAAAACGAGCATGGGGCGATAAATATATCGTCCGGATTTTATGGGATGAATAAACCGGAACATTAACCAAGCAAATATTCCGAACAAGAAGAAATGGACGGCCTTATCAATGAAAGTCAAGCCGTTATCCGTGCCCGGCGTGAAAGGCCAAGTCAAAAGCCAATAAACCAACAAGGTCCAAGCGGAAAAAAAAAGAAAATTTAATGTCCGGCTTATTTTTCTGGTGTTGGCCATGAGCATAAATTATTTATTTTGTTTTTTTAAAAAATGGAAGCCGAAAATCGCGCCCAGCATAATCAGCAGAAGCAGGCTTAAGGCCAATAATTTTCCGACGCTCTGCATAAGCAGGCCGGCCAAACCGAAAAAAAGTCCGAGGCTGTAAAAGACTAAAACCGAACGTGGAACTGACAAGCCGAGCGCCAGCAGGCGGAAGTGAAGATGCTCACGATCCGCGAAACGGAAAGGATTTTGACCGGCGGCCAAGCGGCGGATGATCGTCCAGGCCGCGTCCAAAATCGGCAAACCCATCACGAGCAAGGCGATGGCAATCTTGCCGCCGGAAATGACCGCCAACACGCCCAAAAGAAAGCCGCCGAGCAACGAACCGCCTTCACCCAAAAAAATTTTGGCCGGATGCCAGTTGAATACCAAAAAACCGGCGCAACAGCCGGCCAGAATCAAAGCGGCCCATCCCACATCCGGTTGATAATATTTGGCGGTCAAAGTAAAAAGAAAAATCAACAAAGCGCCGATGCCGGATAATCCGGCCACCAAGCCGTCCAAGCCGTCCAGGAGCTTGGTGGTGTACATCATGCCCAACAGCCAGAGAAAAATGAAAATATCCGAGGCGACCGTAAAATAAACCGTCGCCTCCGACCAGGTAAAAAGCGGCCATTGCCAATGGTCAAAATAAATGAAACCACCGAAGGGATTGCTGATTTTCTCTATGTCCACTCCGCCGATAATTACCGCCAAAGCGGCGGCAACTGGAAAAATGATCTGCCGACCGGGACTTAGGCGGTAGCGGTCGTCCAGATAACCGCCGATCATCAGGATGAGAGCGCCGACGAATAAGCCCAGCCAATGACGATTATCCAGATTGCCCGCCGTGACGACCGTGCGCGAAAAATAGAGGAGCGCGAAAAAGGCGGCAAAAATCGCCGCCCCGCCCAGCAAGGGCACCGGCTGGGCCTGTTGTTTGCGGACGCCGTCCGGGCAGTCCAATACTCCTAATTTTTCCGCGAGCCGCTTAACGACGAAAGTGAAAAAAGCGGTCAAAACGGCCGCGGATAAAAATAAAAGCGCGTAGCGCGTCAACATAGGCTTAAACCATTCAAGAAAAATTTGTTAATTTTTTTTCCTTTGTCCGGTTCTGGCGCTCCGGATATTTTTTTTCCCGCGAAAAATTAAAGATTACAAAGGCGCAGCTTTTTCCACCTGCACCTGCGCCTGGCTGTCAATGATCACCGTGTCGCGCCGCTTCAATCCGCCGGCAATGACCAGATTGGCGATTTGCGCTTCAATCGTATCCTGTAAGAGCCGGCGCAAAGGCCTGGCCCCGAATTGCGGATCATAGCCTTTGGCGGCCAAAGCGCGCAGGCCGTCTTCCTCACAAACCAAAATGACGCCTTTTTTTTCCAATAAATCCGCGATTTTCTTCATCATCAGCTTGGTAATGGCCAGAACATGCGTCATGGACAACGGTTCAAACAGGATGACGCCGTCAAAACGGTTTATCAGTTCCGGCCGGAGCGCCCGGGGCAAATGCTCGTTTAAAAGTTCATCTTTGAGGGCGCTCAATGAGCGGCCTTTGAGCACCTGTTCTTGGATAAAATTGGCGCCGATGTTGGAAGTGGCGATGACGATGCTGTTCGTGAAATCAATGGTCCGCCCCGAGCCGTCCGTCAGACGGCCGTCGTCCATCACTTGCAAAAATAAATTCAGGATGTCCGGATGGGCCTTTTCAAATTCGTCCAGAAGGATCAAGGCGAACGGCTGGCGCCGGACCGCTTCGGTGAGGTAGCCGGCGATGCCGGACGGATCCCCGATCATTTTCTTGACGCTGTCCGCTTCCTGGTATTCGCTCATATCCACGCGGATCATATTTTTCTCGTTGCCGAAATAAACCGCAGCCACGGTTTTGGCCAATTCGGTTTTGCCCACGCCGGTCGGCCCCAAAAACAGAAAATTGGCGATCGGCCGCTTGCCTTCCTGCATTTGCGCGCGAGCGCGGCGCAACGCGGCCACCACCGCCGACACGGCTTCTTCTTGGTTGATCATCCGTTCGTGGATTTTTTCTTCCAGGTGTAAAAGAGTTTCGCTTTCGCGGTCGCTGATTTTGGCGGATGGAATTTTGGTAATTTCACTGATTACGGCCGCCACATCTTCTTCCGTCACCAGGCTTTGGCCGCCTTTTTCTTTGGCCACACGCACAACGGCTTGCTGTAAAATATCAAGCGCTTTTTCCGGCAATTGCCGGTCATGGATATATTTTTCCGACAAATCAACCGCCGCGGCTATCGCGTTATAAGTCAGATAGGCATTATACTGCCCTTCCCAGGCCCCGACTTTGCTTTCAATGACGCGGATTGTATCATTTTTATCCGGGCGCGTCACTTCCACCTTGGCCATTGTTTCGGCAACAAACTTCCCTTCCAGATATTTGCGATAATTTACTTCGCTCACCGTAGCCAAACAAATAATACCAAATTTTTTTATCGCGTTCGCGAGCACCTCGGACAGATCCAAACTTTCTTCTCCGCCCGTGGAAATGCCCATAATATTTTCCAAATTTTCCACAACAAGAATAACATTACCCGCGCGTTGCACCTCGCGGATGATTTCCAAGAGCCGTTGTTCCGCTTGCGCCGGACCGACCCCGCCTAACAGAAGAGAAATATCTATTTCCACGAGTCTTTTGTCCCGCAAGAGGCGCGACACATCCTCGGCGGCCATTCTCTGGGCCAAGGCGTATAAGACAGCGGTTTTGCCCACTCCTTCCGGACCAACTAATAATATGCCGCTTTTATTCGCGTCTAAGGCGCGAAAAATGTTTTCCAAAACTTGTTCGCGGCCAACAGTAAATTCCAGTTTGCCCCATTTGGCCGCGATGGTCAAGTCAGTGCCGACCGTATTCAATAAAGGCGTGGCCATGGCCGTGTACGCCCGATCCATGGTTGTGGCGGGTTTATATTTGACGGCCCGCTTGTAAAGTTGATAATTAGCCAATAATTGATTATTGATCGCGAACCAAGCGGTCACATTCCGCGCTTTGTCCAAATCCACATTTAAATCATAAAGGATTTCGCGCAGAATATTATCCGTGGCCAGCAGTGGAATGAGAAAGTGGACCGGCTCCACCCGCCTTTGGTGCAAAAACGAGCTTTGCGCGTAAGCGGAAATCAACACTTCCTGCAAATCTGTTCCGAGCCGCGGCTCTGGCGTGCTCTCCGTCGGCAATTTTAATAGTTGTTTTCTTAATTTTTCGATCAAAGCCGCGCCGTCCACGGACAAACGGGAAAAAAAAGCGGCGACTTGACGATTGGCCAAAGCGGCCAGAAAAAGATGCAAAGGCAGAATTTCCGGCTGGCCGCCGGTTAAAGCGAGAGTATAAGCCTCTTCCACGAGCCGCAAAGCTTCCGGACTGAAGTAATCGCCGACATTAATTTGCAAAGAAAAAGCTTTTTTCAATTCCGCCCAATTGTTCGGCAATTTGACTGGACGTGTTTGGTCGTCATAGGCGCGTATCGCGATTTTTTTTAATTCGGCCGCTTCTGTGCGCAGGCGGTAATAGGCAAACATCAGCGCGAGCGCGCCGAAAGCCAACCAAAACCGCGCCGAATCCATTCCGAAAAACCAGGGCCAGAACGGCTCAAGCTGTAAGCCGCGGACAAAGATCAGCCGGTAGCAGAAAACCGCCAAGGAAAACGCGCCGAAAAGAAGCGCGGCCATATTGATGAAGCGGAAAAAAACTCGCCGGCCCCGGCGGTAGCGGTTTTCCGCGCCGGAT
>PCSD01000070.1 GCA_002771615.1 Candidatus Falkowbacteria bacterium CG23_combo_of_CG06-09_8_20_14_all_49_15 | reverse complement strand
AAAAAGCAAAACAAATATTATTTAAAAACTTATGGAGTAGATAACTGATCTGGCCTCGCCAGTTCAGGCTCATCTTTCAATGAGAAAAGACTATAACTGCGCAGCTATT
Organism: Candidatus Falkowbacteria bacterium CG23_combo_of_CG06-09_8_20_14_all_49_15; assembly: GCA_002771615.1. Lineage (GTDB taxonomy): Bacteria > Patescibacteriota > Patescibacteriia > Patescibacteriales > UM-FILTER-48-10 > UM-FILTER-48-10. The sequence goes on along the minus strand of PCSD01000070.1, from coordinate 5,000 downwards.
ATAAAAAAACAAAAACCGCTAATAAATAACGGCTTTTGTGCATATCGCCAAATTATCATTATGGCTAAAGCGGAAAAAATCTTTATTAAGCCGCTTCTTTCGGTTTTTTACCGACAATTTTTTCAAATTCTTCTTTATCCAAAGTTTCTGTGGCAATCAAAGCGACGGCGGTTTTTTCCAATAAATCGCGATAACGGCCGATAATGCCTTTGGCCTGGTGCGCGGCTTGATCAATTATATGGGTAATTTCTTTATCAATCTCTTCTGCCACTTTTTCGCTGTAATCGCGCTGTTCGTGGATTTCCCGGCCCAAAAATATCAACTCTTCTTTTTCGCCGAAAGTCCGCGGACCCAAATTTTCCGACATGCCATAATCGGTCACGAGCCGCCGGGCCAGATTGGTGGCCCGCCGCAGATCGGAAGTGGCGCCCGTGGTTACTTCGCCGAAAATCTCTTTTTCCGTAACATGGCCGGCCAGCAGAACAGAGATCTCTTCCAAGTATTCGCTTTTCGTGTATAAATGCTTGTCTTCCAGGGGTAATTTGATGGTATAGCCGCCCGCCCGGCCGCGGGCGATGATGGAAATCTTCTGGACCGGATCCGCGTGCGGCAAAAAATGGGAAACCAAGGCGTGCCCGCCTTCATGGAAGGCGGTAATTTTTTTCTCTTTGTCCGTTAAGACGCGGCTCTTTCTTTCCGGGCCGAGCATAACTTTCAGGATTGAGTCCTGCAATTCCGCCATATCAATAATCTTTTTATTCCGGCGGGCCGCCAGAATCGCCGCTTCGTTCAGGATATTCGCCAAATCGGCGCCGGAAAAGCCCGGCGTGCTTTCCGCGATCCGGCGCAAACTCACTTCCTTGCCCAAAGGTTTCTGGCGGGCATGGACTTTCAGGATCGCTTCGCGGTCTTTGATATCCGGTTCGTCCAGCACCACTTGCCGGTCAAAACGGCCCGGCCGCAGAAGAGCCGGATCAAGCACGTCCGGACGGTTGGTGGCGGCCATCACGATGACATTGGTCGTCTGGTCAAAACCGTCCATTTCCACGAGGATTTGATTCAAAGTCTGTTCCCGCTCATCGTGCGATCCGCCCAAACCGGCGCCCCGCCGGCGTCCGACCGCGTCTATTTCATCAATAAAAATGATGCAGGGAGAATTCTTTTTGGCCCGCTTGAAAAGATCCCGGACGCGGGAAGCGCCGACGCCGACGAACATTTCCACGAATTCCGAGCCGGAAATGTGCAGAAAGGGCACATTCGCCTCGCCGGCGGTGGCGCGCGCGAGCAAAGTCTTACCGGTGCCCGGACTGCCCAAAAGGAGAACGCCGCGCGGAATGCGCGCGCCCAAATCCAAAAATTTCTTCGGGTGGCGCAAAAATTCCACCACTTCTTTAAGTTCTTCTTTGGCTTCTTTGACGCCCGCCACGTCTTTAAAAGAAACGCGCGCCTTGGTATCGCGGCTGAATTCCTTGGCTTGCGATTGGCCGAACATCATGGCTCGGGAATTCGCCCCTTGCACGCTCCGGAGCATGAAATAAATAAAGACGCCGATCAACAAAAAAGGCAGAACAAAAGGCAGAACCGCGCCCAACCAATAACGCGTGCCTGATTCGTCCCGGACTTCAATCTTGACCCCTTTGAGCTTTTCCGCAGGTAAAGAATAGTTTTTGACCAGATCGGAAAAGGATTCGCCCGGCTCTTTTTTGGCCACTTGCGCCGTGCCGTCCTTCAGAGTAATCTTCAAATCATTTCCTTCCACCGCGATACTCTCCACATTTCCTTCGTCCAAAGAGGCGAGCAAAGATTCCAGGCCGACTCTTTGCGCAGTCTTGCCGCCGGTGCTGTATAAACTGAACAGGGAAGCAATAAAAAGGAAAATCAAGGTAACTACTAAAAAATTCTTGATTAATGGTTTCATAAACTTGCCGGAAAAATTATAATTATTTTGGTTTATAGACAATTTTGCGGGTATCCGCGGTTCGGCCCGACCTGAGCGGCTCGCAAGAAAAAATCCAATTACTATTATTTTTATCTGTTGCTATCATAACCCAATATAAAAAAAACCGCAAATTAATTGAGCGCCTAAAACGCTCCGGACCGGAGGGCTTTAAGCGCTCAAAAATAAGAAGAAAAAATAAGATTATTCGGCGGGTGATTCTTTTTTGCGCGTTGGGCTTTTTTTCTTTTCTGCGGTTTTGGCCTGCCCTTCTGCCTCTTCCTTAACTTTGGCTTTTTTCGGTTTAGCCGCTTTTTTGGCTTTTGGCTCTACGGCCGGTTCTTTAGCCGCCGCCGCGCTGTTGTCGGTTTCATCGCCGGCCGGTTTCGATTCGGCCACCGCGATCTTTTCGGCCGTCCCCGCCGCCGCTAAGCCCAGACGGTGTTCTTTCGGCTCAATGGAAACAATGATAAATTCTTGTTCGTCATTGGCTTTGAACCGCTCGCCGATCTTCTGTCCCGCCGCCAGGCCCAATTGGCTGATATGCGCGAGGCCGTGGATCTCTTCGTCCAGCTTGACAAACAAGCCGAAGGGATTGACTTTCAAAATTTCGCCCTTGACCTTCTGCCCGGCCTGATAGCGCTCTTGCACATTGGCCCAGGGGTCGGCGATAAGCTTTTTGGCGGACAGGAAAATTTTTGAGCCGTCAATATTGATGACTTCCGCCCGAATCGTTTCGCCGACTTTATACAGGTCGGCCGGATCGTCAATTCTTTGCCAGGCCAATTCGGAAATATGGATCAAGCCTTCCAGATTCTCGCCGAAACTGATAAAAACGCCGAAATCCGTGACCGCGGTAATTTTTCCTTCCACGATGGAGCCGATTTTATATTTGGAAATAATATCCTGCTGGGTCTCGTTCCAGGCTTCCTTCTCGCTGAAGATAATTTTGTCTTCCTTCTCGTCATAAGTGATAATCTTGACCTCAAATTCCTTGCCGGTGAAAGAACGGAGCTTTTCCAGGATTTTCATCTTATCGCCGCCATTGATGCGCGGATAATTTTCCGGCGCCAGTTGGGAAACGGGCAAGAAGCCGAAAATCTGGCGGTAATGCGCGAGCAAGCCGCCCTTGTTGGCGTCCACGATCTTGACGCGGATGATTTTCTTGTCGCGGAAAGTGTCCCGCAAATCCTGCCTGGCCTTTTGCTGGCCGGCAAAACGGAAAGACAACTCCAGCTCGCCGTTCTCGTTTTCCGCTTCCACGACCGTCGCTTCCGCCTGGTCGCCCGGCTGTAAATTCGCGTATTCGTCCGCTTCTTCGTAAAGTTCGCGCGCGCGGATGACGCCGGTCAGAACGCCGTCAATATCCAGCCGGACTTCCGCTTTGGAGGCGGATAAGACGGTGCCCACGACCGTATCGCCGACTTGCGGCACCTTGACGGTGTGTTCATCCACCATTTTTTTATAACGTTCATTTTCCACGATGTCCAAACTTTGATCTGATTTTTTTTCTTCCGTCATATACGTATATTTATATGGATATTCAGCTGGCCATAAAAAATTAATTCGCCAACAAAAAAAATCCATATCCTTCGCTGAAGCGAAAGCTTCCGGCCGCCTGGGCGTTGACCGCGCTGATGTGCGGGCGCGCTTCTCTGCCGGAAAGTTAATTATAGGCTTAAATTATTTTATTTATTTATAAATAAAGACATTATACACGAAAATCCAAAAAAAGCAAGATGGACGCATTGAGACATAAATAATGTTGCTTTGCTCCAATCGGTTGGGACATATAAAATGTTACCGTAGTTATTAACAAATAATTATGGCAACTATACGACCAAGAAGGAGCTAGCTAAAGTAACCAGGGCCAGATACAGGCTGGCCGATAAAACCGACAAGATCAGAAACCAGCTGAAAGAAATATCCAGCAAGACTCTGGACAGAAGATTGAAAAAAGAAATAGCCATTAGGAAATTAAACAGGAGCCGCGGCACGACCAGACATGGCTCATTACTCAAATCGTCAATACCAATTAGATTGACGGAATGGAACAGGCAAGAGCTGGGGTTTGGCGAGATGGATACCGTGGCGCATAATGGCGGCGATCCCAGCGGCGAATTCATTTATTCGCTGGATTTAGTGGAAATTTTCAGCGGTTGGAGCGAGCAATACGCGGTCATGGGCAAAGGTGAAAGAGGGGTCGTGGCGGCGATTGATGATATTAAAAATGGTTTGCCTTTTAAACTAGCCGGACTGGATTCTGATTCAGGCGGCGAGTTCATCAATTGGCATTTAGTCAGATACTGCGAAAAGAATAATTTGTCTTTCACCCGTTCCCGACCCTATATGAAAAACGATAACGCTTATGTGGAGCAGAAAAATAATACTCACATTCGGAAACTGCCGGGCTATGAACGGTTTGATAATTCTGCGCAATTAAAATTAATGAACGATCTATACCGAAATGAATGGCGGTTATTCAGCAACTTTTTCAGGCCGGTGATGAAAAATGAAAAAGTCAAAATTATCCGTAAATCCGGAGAGCGGCATAGTAATATAATTAATGTCCCAACCGTAGCCGCCCAAGTAACATTATTAAATGTCTAAATGCGCAGGAGTAGGTGCTATATCAAATTTTTGTTCATTCCGCATGTTTTTTATTTTATAGACAATATTGGACCGATATATTCGAATAATTTATCTGAGGCTTCAATCTGATCCCTTGTTAAAACTAATATCATTGAATTTTTATTCGGATTAAATCCGACAGTTTTTAAACCGCTTTTATATTTCCTGTTCATAAGACTGATAATCCCGGTTTTATACTCCGCCACTATTTCATAAATCAAATCATCCAATTTTTTGCTTTCCTCCAAATAATAAAATGGCTGCGATTTTTCCAGTAAATCCATAACTTCCATATAGCCGACCGCTCTTCCACAACCGGACACATTCAAGGAAATAATTATATTTTTGGAACTGGTAGGGATTTAACGGGCTACCAGTCGGTATTTATCTGTTAATTTAGATAAAAATTGGGTAAAATTAATTTTATAAAGTT
>PCSD01000118.1 GCA_002771615.1 Candidatus Falkowbacteria bacterium CG23_combo_of_CG06-09_8_20_14_all_49_15 | reverse complement strand
TTTGGCTCGCCTTCTTTGATTTCTTGAGGCACCCGTGCCTCAGGTGTGAAATTTTTTTCGCTCATAGATTTGTCCTTTCTAAAAATTAAATTATTTAATCCACTCCGGCTCGACTTTAGTTGCCAAAGTGATGAGGGGCAATTCGCCACCTCGCTTAGTTTGTATCGTAATCAATTCGTTGGCAACAATCAAGTTGCCGGTTGCGCGCGACTCTCGACCTAAAAGCGCGCGTTCATCAGTTATCCTGTTCCTGTACCAGCCGCGACCAGCACTTTCAAAAACTTTGTCGGGAAATCCCTTTGCGATAGCTTGGCATAGAATTTCCGGCGTTGGTTTTTCCTTGTTAATTTTATACCCCGATCTTTTTACTTGCTCCAAAAGTTGAGAATAGTTTTGTCGAACTTCTCGCAAGGCAAGCCAAGAAATATAATTATCGCGACACCATTTTGAATCAAAATTCGCTCTTTCGGCTTGCTCATAGATATTGACCAAATTCAATAAATCGGAAAGATTTGAAGTTTCAAACTGCTTTCTGGCCGCGTCGGCTTGTTCGGCTTCGACTTGTGGACGGTAAAATAATCTTCGGCTAGTTCTTAACGCCGCGATAATTGCCATTTCTCTGCCACAACCCATTTCACAACCGTGCAACAGCATTGTGCCTTCCCGCGGATCGCATGACAATTCCGAAAGTTTTTGGCCAAATTCCGAAAGTTTTGTTTCATCTTCGGGATTGAGCGCGCCAAGCAAACGAAGTTGGTTTTTCGCTGTCTTCCAGTTTTGTTTTTCTGGCGAATCGATTAAATGGATAGGGTCGCCTTCGCGCGAGTAGCCCATCGCTTTTATTTGCAACACTACTTCTCGCAAAGAAGTTCGCATGATTTCTGGCTTAGTGGAAATGGGGCGACGATTAAATTCGTCTTGCGTTATTAAAAAGTGGCATTCGCCCGGCTGGGTGCGTCCGGCCCGACCTTGCCGTTGTCTTAGAGAATCTTGCGCGGTTGAAGTTACCACTAATTTTGTCGTATCAGCCTCCGGACCATACTCGTTCATTCTCACCAAGCCGGAATCAATCACATACCTTACGCCGTCAATAGTCAGTCCGCGCTCGGCGATATTAGTTGAAACAATAATTTTTCTACCAAGCTGTTCTTCAAAAATTCTGTGCCGCTCTTGCGGTGAAAGTTCGCCATGCAGGGGCAAAATTGTCGCGCCGGTAATTTTCTGTTTCATCATTTCTTCAATAGTCGCGTTGATTTCTTGTTTTCCGGGCATAAAAATCAACACATCTCCTTTTTGGTGTCCTTGGTGAATAGACAAGGCAAGCTCGGCGGCCTTTTCCGGCATACGCCGTGGATCAATTCGCTCGCTTGAATAATGCGTCTCAACTGGATACGGTCTGCCCTTTGCTTCCACAATCGGCGCGCCGCCAAAGTGCTCGGAAAATTTTTGCGCATTAAGCGTCGCGGACATCAGTCCAAATTTTACTTCACTGCCTTGATTCTGCGCTTTTTCGACAAGAGCCAATCCAATATCTGAAAGCAAATACCGCTCATCAAATTCATCAAATAAAACTACTGACGCTTGCTCCATTTTTGGATCATTGCGAACAATGTTTTTGAAAACCCCGCTTGTCATAAAAACAATTTGCGAATCTCTACCCGATTTCTTTTCCGGCCCTGTAAGATAACCAACCTCTTGGCCAATTTTAACCTTCATTTCTTCTGCGACCCGTTTGGCTATTTCCACCGCCACCGCCACTCGATTTTCCACTACAAAAATTTTACCTCGCTCGGCAAAGCCCTCCGCCCATAACGCCTGCGGCACTTGAGTAGTTTTTCCGCTACCAGTTTCAGAAACTAAAATCAGCCGGTTGTTGTTCCTTAACGTTTCCACGACCTCCGGCATCTTTTCCCAAATCGGCAATTCGCGATTGCCAATTTCTCGCTCTACGCTCTGCTCGACTGGTTTAGATTGTTCTTGTGGCGGAAATTCGCCGCCTTTTTCTGACATCATAAGTTAGCTTTCTTTTGATAACATCTCGCGCATTATTTTTTCTATTTCAACCGCGCCTTCGGGATCAATTCTTTGCCAGATTGGTATTGCTTGTTCTAATTCTCGCAATTTTTGCAACCCAAACTTTTTAGGTGCCTTGACTAAGTCGTTCAAATTTTCTAAACGGTCAAATCTTTTCACGAGCACTGCCAAATCACCGCCCGCGGCAACTCGATTAAGGTATTCCTCATCCGGTTCATCTTCATCTCTATGACTAACGGCTTTAACGATTTCTAAAATTTCTTTGCCAAATTTTTGTCCTATTTCTTCTTCGCTCGTGGGTGTATCTTCGAGAATATCGTGAAGTATTGCCGCCTTGATTAAGATTTCTTGATTTTCTAACTCTTGTATTAGGACATATTGAGTGGCACGAAGGCCAACGCGTAATACATGATTGGCATACATTTCGCCACCTTCGCGATGTTGTTCTTTATGGCGGCCAACGGCCATAGCAACAGCAGTTCTGACTTTTTCTGTCTGTTTATCTGGCACAAGTTCAGTAATTTCTCTTGAAAGCCGTACTATCTCTTGCAGTTGCTCGCCTTCTGTTAGTGTCTCAAGCTGCCCCATCTTTTCCATGTTTTCCAAAAACAGCAGATAATCTTCATCGGTAAACCATTTTTGAAACTTTGTTTCAATGACTTTTGCTGTCTCGCTTAATTCTTCTTGAGTCGCGTCTTGCCGCTTAAAAAACTCTTGGATTTTTTCGGCTTCCTCTTTCACTTCTCCGACTGTCCAGAGTTCATCATTTTCTACGCTAGCGGGAAATTTGCCGGTTTTGAGCATGTAAACTGCTCGAGGCAACAAGTCGCAAGCCACACGATAAAGCGGTATGACTTTTTTGATTTGCTTAACCTTATCTCCTTCATACCGTTTGACAAAACTCTTGCCCCACGCATCGCGATGCAAAAATTCTTCCGCCGCGCCAAGATAATGGCGCGCGACAAACTGCGGTGCTAATTCTTTCTGCAGTCGTTTCTGCATCAGCGTGCCCGCTTCGGTTTCAGGCGATGTGTGGGTCATTAAAATCATACTAATTGGTTGATAAGATTCTTTACCACCGCGCACCACATCCCAGACGTCAAGATTTTCAGGCACAGCAATAACATCCATTCGCCGCTCATGCGCAAGTTTTGGTCCGAATTTTATATCTAACTGATGAAATTGTGGCTCCTCAAGAGAGGGAACAATGGAAACAACATCTTGGTCGTGTTCGTCTTCTGACATCAGTAAATCGTAACTTGCTAAACTCGCATATAAATCTGCATCGGCGATACTTTTGTTAGGAACCAATACAACTAATTCATCAGCAGAATTTTGCAAGAGCTTTTCTTGCAATTCCTCATATGCTTTTTTGCTTTCCCCAACGCCCGCCTGATTAGTATAATCGGCAAGAACCTGTTCAACTTGGATTTCTAAATCGTTGGCTTGTTCAAGATCAATACCTTTTCGTAATTCGTTTGCCTTTTGAATAATAGGAAATAGTGTGTGACTGGTTAGATATTCCTCTTGATTTTCAATAACAGTATCTGGCGCGTCCACATAAAGCAAAATATCTTGAACAATACGAGTGATGTTTTTGTATTTTTTTCTCGGCTCTTTTGTCTCGGTATCTTGTTTGTATGCACGCCAAAATTCATTTGCTTTATAAATAAGGGCCTTTCGCATCAATTCGCGATCATCTGCCGTTAATCGTTCGTTTAATCGCTGACGATATTCCAACTCATCGGGCGTGCGATGTTGGGCATGATTTAGTAAAACAAACCATAAAGGCAACCATGACTCTTGATGAGTGGGATAACCTGCCCAAGTTGGTATATCGTCTGGATTTTTGGGCAAAACCAAAGCAACATCTTTCCCTAAAACAACCTTGGATATTTTGCGAGTATCTGTGAGCAACACCTCGTTATGATTATTACTTGTCGCACTTTCAAAACGCTCGCTTCCATACGCCATATGTTTCTCCCGAGGTTCAATTTCAGGATTTTTTGGCGTTTCAAATTGTGGTGTAAATTTTTCTTGGTCGTTCATATTATTTTTTCCTTAATTCCACCGCTTCGCTGACAAACATGGCGGTAGTAAAAATCGCTGGATTATATTTTTTCTCGGCTTTGCTACGATCAAGGTTTGTGATAATTCCGGTCTTCTCGCCCGTGGCGGTTTCTTGGACATTGCCTTCCAGAATGCTTTGGTAAATTCCAATAATTTGAATGGACTTGTCTCGTTGAATTCGCACTCCGGTTTCCGGATCAATTCCAGTTTCTACCAACTTTTTCCATTCTGCTGCGCCTTGGGGATTATTGGAAACAATAATCACCGCGTCTGTCCCTTCCAAAATGCGGGCATTTTCTGCGGTTAGGCGTGTAATTTTTACAATTTTGCCCTGTTCGTCTTTTTTTATTCTGCCTCCGCCGATATCACCGATAACAAAATCTGTTTTTTCTTCTTGGGCGGCCGCTAATAATTCTTGTTTTGCTTCTTCGGCAAGATCAATAGACCATGGTCGCTTCATCGTGCGTCTTTTTTCTGCCGCTTCTTCAAGTTTATTTTTTGCCTCATCTAATTTTTCTTGAGATAATTTACCTTGCGAAAAAAGCAATTTCGCTTCCTTGCTAGCGATTTCTGCGTCTAAAAACCACTGCGGAGTAGGCGCGGCTTTATCCAAATCAAGATGCGTCACTTGCACGCCTAAAGTTTTTAGTGCTTCGCGAAAAATTGTAGAATAAACTGACTTTCCAGAATTTGGATCACCGCACATTACTACTGACCGTACTTGCGAAAAGTCTGGCATTTCCTGACCAGCAAATGCTTCAACTAATTGGGTGGCTATCTTTGCCGTCTCACGATCATTAACTGGTAACCTGACTGTTTTGGCATTTTTTGCCCCGTACATTTTGTATTTTTCAATAAAATCTTCTCCAAAATGACGAGTGATAATTTCTTCAACCGACGGCAAATTTTCCCTCGTCCAATGTCTGATAATGGTTATTGCGTCTGCTAGTTCGCGGCCCATTTTAATATCGCCAAGCTCCCGCAGTATTCCGATAGCATAAGGCGTTTTTTCAGTGCCAGCATTCTCTAC
>PCSD01000001.1 GCA_002771615.1 Candidatus Falkowbacteria bacterium CG23_combo_of_CG06-09_8_20_14_all_49_15 | reverse complement strand
ATAATCCGAATCTACGAATTTTTATCCGAATGCCCCGAATATCCGAATTTAATTCGTGGCATTCGGATTCCCTCATTCGGGTCATTCGGATTATATTCATTTATCCCGCTTCGTCGTGCTCACGATCAAATCCGCGATAAATCCGAAAACCAAGATCTGCAGAGCGGATACCGCGAGGATCACCTGCGAGGCGTGGATCTTCTGGTCAATATAGGTAAAAGTATAGATCGCGGACAGAATCGTTATTAATAGAAGCAGAAGCGACAAAGGCACGAAAAATTTCAGCGGCTTGAAATAAACGACCATGCGCACGACCGTGTTCAGGTATTTCGCCGTGTCTTTCAGAGGATGGAATTTGGATTTGCCCACGCGCTTGAAATAGCGGGTCGGGACGTATTTCACGTTATAGCCGTTAGTCAGAAAGGCCAGGGTCATGGTGGTCACACAGGAAAAGCCGTCCGGAATGACCCAGAGGTATTTCAGCATAATGTCTTTCTTAAACGCCTTCAGGCCGGTATTCAGGTCCGGGATCCGGTAGCCGGAAAGATAGATCGCCAGTTTCCGGATCAGCCATTTGGCGGAAAAGCGCAAGACTTTATAAGTCCCCTCTTCCGAAGTGCGCGCGCCGTTGACCTGGTCGTATTCCGGAAAATATTCAAGCATCCCGGGAATGGTTTCCGGATCATAAGTCCCGTCGCCATCCAACATCACGACAATTTCCCCTTTGGCGGCGCGCAGGCCGGTTTTTCGGGAAGCGCCCGAGCCGCCGTTCACGCTCCGCTTAACGAGCCGGACGCGGCTGTTCGCGCCCATCTTCCCTTCCACGCGCGCGACCGTCTGGTCGGTGGAAACATCGTCCACGATTAAAATTTCATATTCATGCTCTGTTCCGCGCATCACTTTATCAACCTGGTCGATCACAGCGCCGATTGCTTCCTCCTCGTTATAGCAAGGAATCAGAATGGTTATAAATTTATTTTCCATTTTGAAAATATCTATGACTAAAAAATTTAGCGCATGGCGAATAAGTTCGGTCCGATCCCGGTCTAATCAACTTTTTTTCCAACATCTTCCTTAATATTTTCCGCCCCAAAGCAAGCCGCCCGAACACGGCATTATATAATCTTAGGCTGATTAACTTTGTCGTAGTCATCAACATATTACTAGTATCATTCGCAATTCGCAGTATTCGCATTTATTCGCAGATTCGCATCATACCGTTCGCAGATTCGCATCACACATAATACGTCAGCAAATAATCATTTACCAGACCGATAACATACCGGTCATCCAGCCCGTCCGGATTAAGAATAACATCCTGCTCAACCCCCTTGGCTATCTTATCTAAAATATCGCTTTTTGTCACCTTAAAACTATAAGGATAAATAAACTCCGTATTCCGGCTCATCCCAGTCTGATCATAAGCGCCGTTTTCATCCAGATAGCCGCTAAGCTTTTTATCCGCCGCCAATAAGATTTTATAGACTTCTTCATCCCGGGTTTTCCGAAAATATTGCGCCAATAAGCTCATGGTAATAGTATTATAACCGAGATCAAAGCCGCCGTATTCGCTAAAATAGCCGTTCTGCCGGAATCCGTCCAGCAAAATTTTTACCCGCCTCTTGGCTTCAGTCTTGAACTGGTCATTATCCAGCATGGCGCCGAGATTATAAAGCCCGATTGCCGACGCCGCGGCTTGGTTCGCGATCTCGTGTTTCATATTAGCGCCCAGCCAGGCGCCGGTTTTTTCCAGCCGCGCCAAATATTTTTCGCTTATTTCTTTTTGCCCTAAAATCTCCATTGTTTCCGTGATGATAAACAAGCCGAAAGCCGTGGCGCAAAAAGAATGTTCGCGCGGATAAGCTTCGTTAACCGAACCGTCCCGATTGCGCGCCTTCAGCCAGAAGCCGATGACCGCGTTAAGCAAATTTTTCAGTTTCGCGTTTTTGTACAAAAAATGTGTACTGTCATTATAAGCGAACGCAAACGCCAGGCATGCTTCCTGAAAGCGCGCGTTCGGAAAATCATGAAGCTTATAATGCCAATAATAACGATCAGCACAGCCGAAAGTCGGCGATTGCGGATCAGTATCAATAAAACCAATAATTCTTTTCAGATGCCTGAATGATTTGTTTTTGAATATTTGCATAATTATATAACCCTAATGCCCCGAATTTTTTATCCTAATGCCCCGAATGCGAATTTTTATTTATTCGTGGCATTCGGATTCCCTCATTCGTGGCATTCGGATTATGTTTCTTTATTAAACACCAAATACTTATAACTAAAAAACTTCAACAACGGAAATATAACAAAATTAAGAGAAATTGCCAATAAATAATGCAAGTGGTAATAGGCAACAAAAATATTGAACAAAATATTCATTATAACAAAAAAAACAAGTAAATTAATCAAATATTTGGCCAAATTGGCCCTGTTCGCTTGGCTCTGAAATATTTTCAAATAAAGAAAATACGCAATGGTAAAATTGATCAGTGTGGAAAAAAAATAAACCAAAGGCGCCGAAAAGCCAAGCAGGTCCACGCCCAATATATTCACAAAATAAATCACCGCCACTCCCAGCAGGGTGACTAATAAATATCTTTCAAAACCTTTCAATGATAAAAATATCTTCTTATACATAAATCAGTTTTTTTTCACCAGAACGAAAGAGCTGCAATAAATTCTTTCCGACCGATAAAAACGATCAATATAATTTAATAAACGGATCAACCGGCCAAAAATTTTTCCATTCAAGGCCGAAAATCCCTCATATTTATTAACAAAAGATATTTTAATCGCGTTGGCCAGTTGAGAAAAAAATCCCCCCGACTTGCCGACTAAAATAATTTCGTATTGCCCTTCGGCGAAAAAAGACTGCAAACCCTCGGCGGAAAAACGGAAAAAATCTTTCGGATCCGGATGATAAGGATACATAAAGGGCGCGGAAACAAAACAAACCCCGCCCGGCCGGAGAAGCCTTTTTATCTCCTCAAGCACCCGGAAAGGATTTTTCACGTGTTCAATGACTTGCGTGCAAACGATTGTGTCAAAGCTGGCATCGGGCAAGCCGGTATTGTGGATGTCCGCCACCAGATCAATATTCGGGCCAGGCGCGATGTCAACGGCAAAATACTTGTCCGTTTGTCCCGACAACATGCCTTTATACTTGCCGTTGCCGGCGCCCACATCCAGCAATTGGCCATGAAAATATTTTTTACAATAATCAATGGCTTCGCGGGTCTCGTTATAGCTGACCATCTGACTGGAAATTTCTTTGATCATAAATCATTTTTCAACCAAACTGGCTTTGATAAAGCGCCAAAATTTCTTCTACTTTGTTCTTAATATCATTTTCCGCGGCCCAATCCAGGCAAGCCTGGCGCTGGATCGTTTTTTTGTTCAAAACCAGATCAATTTTTTCCGCCGCTTTGGAGTAATCGCCTGGCTCAACCGAATATCCTGTCCGGCCGTCCGCGATCGCCTCGGCCGCGCCGCTCCCGATAGCGCCGACACAGGGCGCGCCGTAAGCGTTCGCTTCAAGATAGACCAGGCCGAAACCCTCGAACGCGATCCCGTCGTTTCGCGGAAGCATTAAAAACAGATCGGCTTCTTGATAATATTTAGCCAATTCCGCTTCGCTCACCCGGCCGCGGAAAAATATCCTGTCCACTAAGCCGGCTTCCGCGATCTTCGCTTTAACGGCCTGATAATAATCCTGGTCCGCTTCGTAATCACCGATAATATTATATACAAAGTCCTGATTATAATGCTTCGCGTAATAATCAAGCGCCGCGATCGCTTCCAGAATTCCTTTGCGCGGCCGGATCGTGCCTACGAACAGGATATTTTTCACCGGGCTGTTACGCGTTTTTTCCAAAGCAACAGCGGAAAAATTTTCCAAGTTTACCCCGTTCGTGATCACCGTAATTTTTTCCGCTAAACTCGGAAAATATTTCAAGGCGTGTTTTCTTGTATATTCACTGACACTGATTACCTTATTTACCTTATAATAATACACCCGGGCGAGGCCAAAAGCCAATCTCCGTTTCAGGCCAAAAAATAAAAGCGGCGCCACAGCGTAAGTGCCGTGAATGGTCAAAATGGCTTTGGCGTGAACAAGCCGCAGAAACGGCAAAACAGTGGCATAGGGCTCAACAATAAAATGAACAATATCCGGATCAAATTCTTTTACCACCAAACGAATACGCCGAGCCAGTTTATACGCGGCCAACGGATTCGCGATGTAGCCCAGGGGCTGGCCCAAAACGTCTTTCTCTTTGAATTCGGACGACCCGGTCTTTTTATGGACCAGACACAGGACTTCATGCCCCTGCCGTCCGATTTCCCCGGCCAAGTCCCGGCCGTAGCGGCTCCAGCCGTCCGTCCCATCCAAACGATGGACAAAAAATAATATTTTCATGTCATTCGCTTCTTAAAAACAAAATTCCGCTGGATATAAAAACGTAAAAAACCGAAAGCAAAGGTGTTGACCAAAATTGCGGCAAGGTAATTCAGCTTAAAATTCACGATCATAATATGATAAAAGAGGTTATTAAAAGCCCAAAACGCGGCTAATGTCCCAACATACCGCGCGAGCTTTTCCCGGCTGAACTCGCTTTTAAAGACTATTTTGGTATGGGCAAAATAAAGACCGAGATAAGTCAAGCTTAAAACCGCGAAATAGCCGGCACGCGAATCCAGGCCAATAATTTCGACCAAAAAGCTGTGGCGGAAAAAATAAAGGCGTAGCCCAAAACCGTAATAACGCCATATTTCATTAATTCTTTCAGCATAGTCAATTTTTCGCGCGGACGATCAGGTTCCAGCTTATGATATTAAGATAAGGGGCGAAAGCGCGGTAAATAAATCCGTCAACGAGCACGGCCAGGCGGCTTAGCGGACCGAATAGCCATTCCGGCCTTAATATGACTTGGGCGAAAGGCGGGCTGAAAACTCCCTGGCCAGCGATTACGGCCTCTTTAAAACCGGCCGTAGATAACAGGCCGGCCAATTCGGACTTTTTAAAGAATACCTGGTCAACCGAATAATTCTTGTCGATTTTTTTCCTAATCAGGCGCAATAGCTGGAAAAAAGGATTGGCGCCGTTCGGCTCGATAAAAACGAAGTCCGTGCCGGGCCGGAATTGGACCGGCAAATTATTTAAAAAATCAGGCAAGCCGGCCATATGATGAAGAACGCCGACAAATAAAACCAGATTGATGCTGTTAAGATCAAACGGCAGATCCCCTATTTTCTTAATATCAGCGGCGAAAAAACGGATATTATTCCCTTGGTGCGTTTTTTCCGCCAAAGCGATCAGTTCCCGGGAATAATCAACGCCGTAATAAAAGCCGTACCGGCCGGCCAGGTAGCGGGCTGGCGCGCCAACGCCGCAGCCCAGTTCTAGAATGGCGGAAAAGCGACCCCGGCTTTTCAAAAGCGGCGCCAAAACAGTGAAAAGCTGGGCGCGACGCGGTCCGGCCGAAGGCGGATAAGCGTCTTTCCGGGAATAACCGGCCGCGATCCGGTCAAACAGCTCCTGGTCTTTTTCACTATTAATCATTTTTTTTCATGACTGCCAAATTATTTAAACCGAATTCAAAACGGGCGTAAAAAAATATTTTATAACCGGCGGAGCTAGCTATATTATACAGGTCTTTTTTGGAAAAATTTCTTTTATGTTCATCTCGTTCGCTTGAAAACAAGCGCCATTTAGCCCCCCAACGCAGAATCTTCTCGGCTGTCTTATTGGGAGTCGTAATAATGATCCGGCCGCGCGGCGCCAGGTGCGCCTTCAGAGCGATAAGCGTATTTTCGGGATTATCGAGATGCTCCAAAACCGCGGCCATAACCACCGTATCGATCGGCGGGACAACCAGCTTGTCAACGGTCGTATAGTCAATATAAAAATTAAAAAAGGTCCGATCCGGGAAAAGCGCTTTTGCTTTTTCATAATACGCTGAATCGCCCTCAACGCCGAAATAATTAATGTCCGCCGGCAGATACGGGATTAGCTCGCCGTTGGACGACCCGATATCAAGCACGTTCGGCCCGCGCAGGAAAGGCAGAGTTTTTTTGATCCTGATTCTCTGCATTAAAGGCGAAAGCAGGCCGTTCAGCTGGTTGTCATTTTTCATATCTTCCTGGTTTTAATAATTGCTTCCGCCATAAAAGCCAAAATGAAAATCAAAAACGAGGCGAAGATGAAAATTAGGGACAAGGAGCCGATGTAGCCCACCACGACGATATCGCGTATAAGCCGCGCCAGGCCGATCGAAAGCGCCGCCAAAGCCAAGGGCGAAAGCATGCGCACCGGGCGGAAATACAATAAAATCTTGAAAATCAGGCCCATAAAATCAAAAAAATGCCTGGGCCTGATGCCGGAACTGCCGATCCGCTTATAATAAGGTATATCAACGTACTTGATGGTGTAATCATGAGTCAGACAAGCCAAAGTAATCGTGGTGGTAAAAGAAAAACCGGATGGAAAAAGATAAAAAAACTCCAAAGCGATTGACTTTCTAAAAATCCGTAAGCCTGAATTTAAATCCGGAATTTTCCGGCCCGCCAACCAACCAGCCAATTGAACCAGCAACCATTTAGCCGGTTTTCTCAGGGCAAAATCGTTTTTAGTTTCACGCGCGCCGACCACCATATCATAGCGCGGCACATAAGAAATTAATTCTGTGATTTTGTCCAGCGGATAAGTGCCATCAGCGTCAGTGATGATTATCCATTCGCCGCGGGCGACGCGTATCCCTTTTTTCAGAGAAGCGCCATAGCCAAGATTGTAAGGATTTTCTATAAATTTTAGGCCACTCATTTTTTTTAAGATCGTATTTGTACCGTCGCTTGAGCCATCATCAACCACGATTATTTCATATTGACTATCTAAACCAGCCATAACCTGCTGACATTTATTAATGGTGTCAGTAATAGCTTTTTCTTCGTTATAAACAGGGATAATTACACTATATTTAATTTGTTGCTCTTCCATATTTTATTGAAAAGGATATTATCCATGCCAAACTAACAAAAAAATATATAAATAAAATAGGGATTACCGGCAAAAAATAGCGCGGATTCATATAGGAAGGCCAGAGGAGAAGCAAGAAACCAATCATACCATAACAATAAAGGGACAAGATGATGGCTGACTGACCGTGCTGTTTGATCGCTTGCCCAGTGCCGATAATAAGTAATATGATCATTATGACCAAAGGCAGAAACAGCCAGGGGTTATACTTCAAGGGATAAGTGATCAAACGCAACGGGTGTAAAAAACTAAACACCGGAGCGACCTGCCCGACCGGCGTATCCGCGCCGTAAGCCGTGCTAAAAACCGAACCATTCGCGGCCCAATTCGCGTAGGCCTGCAAAAGACCAAAAGGCAGAGCGCCAATTGAATAAAAAATGAGCGCGCGATATTGTTTCTGCCAAAGCAAAATCACAGCATAAACCGGCAATAAAATGATATTCTGCAGGCGCGTAATCACGGCCCAGCCGGTCAAAATACCCAAAATCAGCGGATTTTTTGCTCCGGCGCTTTTTTGCCCGGCTACTTTAAATAAAACAAGAAGCGACCCTAAAGTCAAGAGCATGGCTAAGGCGTCCGAACCGATATACAGGAACTGGAGATGCAGGAAGCGGCTATACAGGAAACGGGCCATGGTCTCGGATGAACCGCCGAAAAAATAAAAAAATCCGTAAAAAAAATAAGGATAAATCTGGAAAACCGCCGCGACGGCCAACGCCTTGGCCGCGCTGGCCAAAAACTTTTTTGCCAGAATATAACAGAGAATAGTGGCCAGAATATTGAAAAGCACCGCGTAAACAATTGTCATTAAAATGATTATTTCGCTTAACGCTTCCGCGCCAGTCAGGAAAATAAGCGGCGCGTAAAAAAGCGCCAAGCCAATCGGCTGGCCGCCCGAAATGAATTCCCAGTTGAGGAAAGCTTTAGCTGACGCGAAATAGCCGTCCCCGTCTCCGCCGTTGAAAAACCAGGCGCCGCTCGCCATCTGGTCGGTCGGTGGAACATTATTGATCGTTAAAATTACGATTGCGAGCCGCGCGACTATCAAAACCATTAAAGCCAGAACGATAAATTTCCCGCGGGAACTGATTTTATCAATAATCATATATTATTTTTCGTCAGAAACGTTCAGGAAAATTTTTAATTTACGAATTTATTCCGCGCAAAATATTACGCGGCTACGGTTTCCGCGCAAAATATTACGCGGCTACGGTTTCCGCGCAAAATATTACGCGGCTACGGTTTTCACTTCTCTCTGATAAACTTTCCTCTTCAGCCAACTATAGCTTGGCGACAAGAATAATTTGAATTTGCCTAAATTTACCGTCCGGTCAATTTCCACGCGCGGAATCTGATACGCATCATCACCAGGCGCAAAAAAACCAATTCGGCCGGAAAAAGCGAGCCGTACTCCGGCTTGCTTTAAAAATTCAATCACTTGTCCATTATAACGGTTATGCGGATAAGATACAATAGCGCCGACCGTTAGCTCGCCCGTAATTTCTGCCAGAGCCGCGCTGGCCCGTTCGTATTCTTCCCTGATCTCCGCCGCGCTTAATTCGTCCAGATCACGGTGGCTCGCGAAATGGCTCGCGATCGTCCAATTATTTCTTTTTAATTCCCCAAGCTCAGCCGCGCTTAACATCTTGAATTCCCGATCGCCCGGCGCGTGGCAGAATGAACTGCTTTGCCCGATATAATCGGTGCTGGAAAAAACGGTAGCCGTAAAACCGTGCTGTTCCAGTATTGGCAAGCCATTAGCCAGATTATCCTGAAAGCCGTCGTCAAAAGTGATGAGCACGCGCTTTTCCCCGTCAACATTATCCGTCAGCAAATCAGCCGGACTAATCGTCTTATAGCCCTGCCCGGCCAACCAATCAATCTGCGCCGCGAAATCATTGACCGGCACGGCCAAACGCGACGGCGTATCGCTGATGCTGTGGTAAAGCAGAATGGGAAAGGCTTTCGCGCGGATTAGCGAATCAAAAATTTTGCAAAAGGGATAAATTATTATTTTTTTCATGTTATATTAAAAATTTTCAATTTACGAATTTTCAATTCACAATTAATTTAATTTTCTAATGTTCAGTTTTTCTTCCGGCAAGAGTTGATTATTTTCGAAAAAATCAAAAGCAGTTCGTGGTTTTCGCGCCAAAGATTTCTGAATTCTTCTTTTAAGTCTGGATTAGCACAGGCTAATAATCTTAACCAATGTTTGGTTTCTTTTAACTCCTTTTTTACGATATTGGCTTTATGGGTAAAATCTTTTTTGCTTTCCGCTTCATTGGCTTCACTGTAATTCGCGCCGGATGAACCGGCGGAAGCGACAATCTGGCTGATCATGCGCGAATTAATGGCATTCTGCGGTATTTTCTGCATCGTTTTAATGACTTTTTCGGCAAATTTAGCCAGACGCTCCTCTAAATCATAATCTTTGTTAACCGGCATATTGAAAATTCAGGCATTTGGAAATTAATTGTAAATTGAAAATTGAAAATTCGTAAATTAAGAGGTTTTGTCAATAAACTTTAATATCTTCTCCGCTCTCTTCCTCCAATCATACTGTTTGGCGTCTTGTTGCGCCCGGACCGCCAGACGATCGGCCAGATTTTTGTCCGTGGCCAGCAACCTAATCTTTTCGGCCAAATCCGCTGGATCATTCGGTTTAACCAACAAACAATTGCTTTCATTTAATATCTCTCTGATGCTGGGCAAATCCGAAGCAATGATCGGCCGGCCGCTCGCCATATACTCAAACATTTTCAAGGGTGACATATGTTCACGGTAATGCCGGATATCGGGAAACGGCATTAACAGAATATCGCAAGCCTGCTGAAAACGGGATAATTGTTGAAGATTGACGCGCGCCCGAAAAGCTGTCCTCTCCGACACGCCAAGATTTTTGGCAATAATTTTGTAATCTTTAATATCCGCCTCATTTCCGCCCACGGCCGCGAAATAATATTGTGCATCTAATTTCGCTAAAGCCGCTAAAATATCCCCGATCCCCTTGTCTTCGCCCATGGTCCGGAAACTGCCAGTATAACCGAGAATAATTTTATCCAGCGGCAGACCAAAATCCGACCGCGCGGTTTTTTTATTAAGCGGTTGCGCGAAAATTTTCAGATCAACCCCGTCCGGGGCCCAAATAATCTTTTCCGCCGGCACGCCCAGGGTTTGCAGTTGATCGCCCAGCGTGCGTGTGACTACGATGAATCTTTCAATATGTTGCAGGGCGCGACGAAATGATTTTCCCTGTCCGATTGGCAGGCTGTGTGCTTCCAGGATACTACGCCAGCCGCGGCGGCCGAAAAGCCGGGCGATCTCCGGCTGGCGCGTATAGACAACCGCGTCTTTTTCTATTGTTTGGCACGCCAGCTTATATAAAAAATGCCAATTCAGCAAACGGTAAGGCCAGCGCGGACCGAGCCAGCCCTCCAGCCGGGGATAAGCCGGCAAAGGCAGTAATTTGACCGTGAAATTCCGCTCCAAGCCGTAATAGGAAAAAATATCACCGTCGCCCGGCCGGGCCCGGTCGGGCGCGATCAAAATAACGGTCGCGCCGGCGCGCGCGAATTCGGCGCACATTTTGCAGATTTGATAGCCATGCGCTTTTTCAGTTGGCAGGCGCGCGTTGGCGAGATAATATATTTTCATTTGATATTGGCTTGATTTTTCAAAAATTGCTTACAAATTTATGCAATTACTAAAAAATTTTTATTTTCAAGGCCGTTATGATTTTTTTAGTTATCAATACTTAAACTTATTTAAACTACAACCGAATAAATCGTACAATTTTTATTTCTTCTTTCCCAGATAAATCAAATGGGGCAAATTAGGCGGAGTTTTAAACCAAAAATTTCTTACCTGATTGGCGATTTTTTTGGCTTTATTGAACCATCCTTTATTGATGCCGAGAAAAACTTCCCGGCAAAAAACCGTCTCAAAGCCGTTGCGACGCATAATATTACTTAAAGTTTCAACATTAAAACTATTCATATGCTGTACCCGATGAAAAATACAGCCGCAATCCGGACATATTACTTTATTCCTGTCCAATTTTTCCTTGTTCGGCGTGGAAACGAATAAATACCCGCCGGGTTTTAACAGCCGGTTTATTTCCTTCAGATTAAGATCAAGCTCATTGGGCAGAATATGCTCGATGGTTTCCAGAAAAAAACAAAAATCAAAATTGCTGTCTTTTATCGGATTAGGGATGCCGGAACTTAAAACCGCTCCCTGAAAATGCCTGTTCCCGTTATATTTTTCTTCCATTTTCTTGATTGATTCGGCCGAGGAATCAAGCCCGGCGCCGTTATAGCCGCGGGCGAACAAATACCCGAGCAGATGCCCGGTGCCGCAGCCGTAATCAAGATTGCGCCCGTTTCTTTCGATATATGGCTCAAGCAGATCGATTATCTCGTTGCCGGCTTCCCGGGCAAAGGCCAGATCGACCAATTCCTGATTATGGGCAAAATAATCCCAAAACCGGCTTACTTTTTCCTTGTTCCATTTCGCTTCATGCGGAAAAAAATTATTTTCTTCGGCCATAAATATATTGTTTAATTTTTATAATTCCGGGCAAAATCCGATAAACCGGATCCTTTAAGCCCGTATTTTTTATACAAACCGAATATCTGCTCAAGCTGGCCGTAAACATGTTCAACCGCTTTTTCATCCCGCGCGTACGGACTGCCGCCCGGCATCAGCTCGGATGAATGGATCATGAAAACGAGAGCGGGCAAACCGTTCAAAATCGCCGACCGATAAATCTGCTCCCAGTCCCTGAGCGTGCTGTTCGCGAAAATCCTTAGCCACTTCTGCCGAAAAAATAAACGGTTAATAATCTTTTTCGGCCAGCCGCCGGGCAGTGCTAAAAATTTTTTACTCCAAGCCGACTTTTCTTTCTTAATAAGTCCGGTAAAAAGAATCGTCATCGGCACTTCCAAAAGTCCGCTTGCGAGCCGGTGCGGGCCGAGCGGTGCCAGGCGGAAATCCGGACCGCCAACGCGCTCGCTCCGGCCTGATTCTTTTGACCAGTTTATTTTCGGAGTGATGGAAGAGTCGGCCAGATATCCCAGCTCGGACAGCAGACCGGCCTGCCGGCCATCAAATCCCCAGCGCCCAGCCCGATAGCTCGTCGGCCGCCGCCCGAAATTCTTTTCAATGATTTCGGTCAGATTGATCAATTTGTTTTTTAGCACTTCATCAGCTAATTCACTCGGAAAACAATGCTCTGATTTTTTTTCCGAAGCAAGCGGCGGCGTGGTCCAGGGGTGCAGATGCGCGCCGATCTCGGCCCGACCATTATCCTGCCAGGGTTTTAATGTTTTTACCGCGTCCGGGTCGGCCGCTATTTCATAGGTCGTAAAATAAGTCGGAATAAAACCATAGCGCTCGCACAATTCCTGGAACCGAGGCAGATATTCTATATTTCGGCAAGTTATTCCCCTGTTTTCCCGCCACTGGTCGTCCGCTTCCGTATCAACGGTAATTATAAAATGCATATTATTATCGCTTGATTATCTCTTTCAGCTTGATCAGGGCCTTTAGCGCCGGGGAATATATCTTATGATAATAATAACAATCCTGCCGCGCGCCGCCGAAGGCTTCCTTGAATTCAGATAAACTGCGCAATTCCGGATTGGCCGCGTCCGGGGAAATACCGCCCAAATCAAGTTGTTTAAGGCCGCGGACGCGCGCGTCTTTAATTGCCTCCCAAATCAGCAGGCGGTTGGCCTGGCCAACAATTTCCCGCAGGCGGCCGTCCTGGCCAAAACGAAAAGACGATAAGGCCCAAGCCCGGCTGTATTTTTCATCTTCAATGAACAAACCACCGGCCAACAATTTGTCTTGATAATAAGCTAAATACTGACGGCCGTTTTCCAATACCGGTTTAAGCCGGTCTTTGCCCAATCCTTTAGCCTGACGGAAGGATTGGTAAACGCGGCGGAAGGCTTTAAAGTCCCGGTTCGGCCTGATTTCTATGCCATTGCGCTCGCCGCGCGCGATCTGCTTGCGGATAAAACCTTTTCGCAGCCGGTTCCAAATTTCATCCAAATCAGCTTCTAAACCGATGACAGTGGTTAAGCCCTTTTTAGCGCGAAAACCCGGGATGTCGGACTGATGGTAGGAAAAAAAATTCGCCATGGCTACGCCGGGAACTTCAAAAGGATCGGCATACCAAACCCAGCATTTTTTAAAAATTATGCCCCAATCATATCTTAACATATAATAAAAAATTATCGCTTACGCACTTCGGCTAAAACCAAATGGCCCAATTGCCGGATGCCGGGCAAACGCTCGGCCAAACGAGACAAGGACCCTTCAAAACGCGCCGGCAAACCCAGGCGCCAAACCAAAGGCCAGCTGATATCGATTAGTTTAATTTTAACGGACGGAAAAACCGCGGATAATTCCTGCTTTAATTCTTTTCCCGTAAAATAATGGTAAAAAATTCCGGAAGGATGAAAACCTTCCTGCGGCTGGCCGGCCCGCCGGCGCCGATAATCGTAATGATAGGCGGTGCAGACAAATTTGCCGCCCGACTTCAAGGTCTCGCGCACGTTCTCGAAAAACTCACGCCGCTTGGCCGCGTCCGGGATATGCTCAATTACCTGCGCTGACAAAGCCAGGTCAAAATAATCCGGCGCGGTTTTAAACTGGACGATGTCGCCAAGCGCCGCACCAAGCGCCGCCGGACCGCTTATTTTCTCTTGTAACTTTAAAAGCGAGGCCCGGGAAAAATCAATCGCTAAAAACTGCTCCGCGCCAGCCAATTCCGCGGTTAAGCGACCGGTGCCGCAACCGTACTCGATTATCCGTTGACCGCGAAAATCACCAAGCGCTTTTAACGTTGAAGGAATTTCCCGGTAATAGCGGCTGGCCAGTTTTTTGTCATAACCGCCCGCGGCCTGATCGCGCGCCGCGACTTCGATTCGCATTTCCTCTGGCAATTCATTTTGCTGATTGCTAAAATCTAAAATCCCCTGCCTGATCGGATAACGGCTATGGCAAACCGGACAAACAAGCTCGCCCTCCGTTATGCCATCATCAGCGGCCTTTTCCAGGTTGCCGATTATTAATCCCTGTTTATCTTTCAAGCAGACCAAGGGCTTGACTAATTGTTTCGGATAGTATTTTCGCATCGTTATCAAATCGTTATCAATGATAAAAATTTATCCCGCTTTTTTCCGCCATAAATCCAGCAAAATCGCTTCCAACTCCCTGATATCACCGCTGTTTTTCCGCGCGATTTCTTTGATTATTTCTTTTTTGCCGGCCAATAAATCCTTATGGTCCCGGCACCAGACGATTTTTTCCGCCAAGGCGCCAATATCGCCCGGCTTGACCATGATCCCGCCCGCGCCATCGCCCAAAACATCCGGCACGCCGCCGACCGCCGAAGCGACCGCGAACAAGCCCGCGTTCATCGCTTCCAGCATAGCCACCGGCGACCCCTCCCGGTCCGAAGTCAGAAGGAAAATATCGCCCGCCGCCAGGTACTCTTTCGCCCGCTTTGCGTCCGCAATCACCTTCACGAAATTTTCCAGATTTTTCGCTTTGATCTCCGCTCTCATCTCCTCCTCTAAAACGCCGTTGCCCACGATCAAGAAATAAATACCCTTTTCGCCTTGACCGATAATTTTTTCCGCCGCCTTGATGATCCGGTGCTGGGCTTTTTCCGGACTGAAGCGTCCGTGCGTCATGGCCACAAAAGCGTTTTCCGGGATACCCAGCGATTGACGCAAAGATTTTTTGGCAAACACGCCCGCCAATTGCAAATCGCTAATCTGTCTCATCAGCCTAAACTTTTTTCTCGAAATTTTTTCTTGACGTGAAGTAAATTCAATCACTTCTTCGGATACGCCCAAAATAACATCAGTAAAATAGGATAAAAATTTATCTGCCCAAATTTGCCAGCGTGATTTATTAAAATAACAACTTTGTTCGGTAATGATCTTTATTTTCACGCCGGCCATTAACGCGGCTAAACGACTGACCAAATTTGCTTCAAAAAGAGAAGAAAAAACAATGGCAATTTTTTTCTTTTTTAAAAATTTTACTAAACGCCAAAACGCCCTCCCAGCAAATAATTTATTAAAACAAAAATGAACAATATACTCATTATTCAATTTAACTTTAAAATAAAGATTATTTGGTTTGTTGGTGGTATATAATAACCCCAAATAAACAGCAAATTTTTCTTTATCCAACAAATTTATCTGATTGACAATTACCTGCTCTGCCCCTCCAATTAATAATTTATTCGTGATAAAAAGAATAGGAATTTTATTTTCCATAGCCAACTTTAATTTCCAATATTTAACAAAAACCGTGATTAATCATTTATCAGATTTTTATAAGCACTGATTGAAAATTTTATGGCATTTCCTCTTTCAATCTTTTTGCCAGTACCTTTAGGCCATGGCCTCGGACCGCAATTTCCCGCGCTTCATTTTTTATTTCATTAAGCAATTCCGGCGATATGGACCAAAGAGTTTGCAGTTTCGCCGCCAGATCAACTGCATCGCCCGGACGGAAAAGCCTGTATTCATGATATTCGTCGGGAAAAATCTGTTCAAAACTGCGGTTGGAAACAAGCGCGAGGCAACCGCAGGCCAGGGCTTCCAGAGTGGTCTTATCAAGTGAACCGGAATTTGTTAAATTGACAAAAATCTGATGTTGCCGGTAAATGGCAGGCAGATCTTTAATCGGCCGGCCGGGAAAAAAACTTATTGCCTCTGACAAATTACTTTTATCCACCAATTCCTTAAGTTGTTCGTAATAATTCTCATGACCTGCTGACGGAGAACCAACGATTGACATTTTAAACTCCTGCCCTTGCGCTTTTAAAACCTTGGCCGCATCGATCAGTATTTCAATATTCTTAATTGGCGAGATCCGCCCCAGATAAAGGATTGAGTTTTTTGCGGGACAAACAAATGAATCTGGCTGAAACAGATCGGCATCAATGCCGGCCGGCATTATCCGGCCAGAAGGATATTTGGAAAAAAAAGAAAAAGGCGAAGTGTAAAAAACTTTTTCTGCCCAGCGCGCTCCCCAATACCAAGGCCAGCGGCAAGTCTGGTGGTTATACCAGAGGAAAACTTTTTTCCGTAACAAGCGCCACAGCCAGCCGGCCAAGAGGACATATTCAATGTTCATATGCGCGAAAACCGCGTCATAATTTTTCCGCTCTTGCCAAAGAAAACGGTAAAAACGGAAAAGATAGATGATTCTCTGCCAGACAGTGGAAGATCGGCGTCCGTCGTTGTTTTTTTCCTTGCCCAAGGACAGCACTTTGACATTGGCCGGCAGATCGGATCCTCCCGCGAACAGGCAGATCACAGTGATTTTTTCCCAATGCTTGGCAAATTCCCGGAGCCAACCATGGAAAAAGCCGAGTATATCGTCATTGGCGTCCACCTTCTGGGTGATGATCAATAGGTTTTTTGTGGCCATGGCCATAATCGCGCCCGGGCGCTATATTAGAACACATTTTATTCCTCGCTTGCCAGTTAATACTAAGTTTGATTCCAGAATCTAACGCAACATATTTGGCGCGAAGCGCCAATAATGCTAAGTTAGATTTCTAT
>PCSD01000089.1 GCA_002771615.1 Candidatus Falkowbacteria bacterium CG23_combo_of_CG06-09_8_20_14_all_49_15 | reverse complement strand
CCGGGTTTGACTTGGCTTTTGGTCGGTTTTCAGAAGATGACGAAGGTGGATATGCGGATCACGACCACGGACATCCCCCAGCAGGAAGTCATCACCAAAGACAACGTGCCGGTCGGGATCAACGCGGTCGTTTATTTCCAGGTGCAGTCTGCGGAAAACGCCATTTTAAACATCAAGGATTACACCCTGGCGGTTTCGCAGTACGCCCAGGCGGCTTTGCGCGATGTGATCGGCGGCATTGAGCTTGACCCCTTGCTTTCGGAAAGGGAGAAGATCGCCGAGGAGATCCAGAAGATCGTCAGCGCCGCCACCCAGTCCTGGGGCATTTTCGTGACCGACATCAAGATCCAGGACATTGAATTGCCAGCGGATATGAAGCGCGTCATGGCCAAACAAGCGGAATCCGAACGGGAGAGGCGGGCGGTCATTATCCGCGCAGAAGGAGAATTCCAGGCCTCCGAACGTTTGGCGCAGGCGGCTCAGGTCTTGAGCGCGACCGCCGGCGGCTTGTCTATGCGGACTTTGCAGACGATTGAAAAAATCAATCCGGATCCGTCCAAAACTGTCATTTTCGCTTTGCCGGTGGAAGTCATGGAGAGTTTGAAGGCCCTGGCCGGTTCTGCCCGCAAATAGGGCTATTTAATCTCTCGGAGAAAAGCGCGGATCAGGGCGGCGGTCTGGTCCGAAGCTTTGTAGACCGATTTCCAGATCACGGCAATGTCGGCATCATTAAAGATCGCCTGTTGGACTTCTTTGATGGTGTCGCCGCCCGCGATCGCTATCAAGGTCTTGAAATTGCCTTTGATCTGTTTGATTTGATAATAGGGCAGGGTTTTTTCTTGTGAAAATTCGGTTTCATCAACCCCTCGGTGCAAAATGACCACGGCCGGGGCTTTTTTTAATCTTTTTAAGACAGCCAAGGGATCAGCAACATTCATCATGTCCACCATGGCGTCTAAGCGGTTTTTTTCGCAAGCGAAAATGAAGCGGTCAATAGTTTCAATAGGCGCTACTCCCAAAACTGTCGTGGCGTTGGCGCCGGCCGCGGCCAACATCTCCGCTTCCCGTTCGGCCAGATCTGCGCATTTATTGTCCGCGACCAGATAGGCGTCCGGCGCTTGGATCCGGATCTGCCTTACAGCTTGGACGCCATAGATTTTCAAGAGGGGCGTGCCGATTTCCAGGATGATCCGTTCCGAGGGCGGCCGGACGGCAATGATGGCGGCCGCGTCCGCCAGGGTACTGTTCAGAGCGATTTGCAGATATTTCTTCCGCCTGTCCAACCGGAGCGGCCTGTTCAGCTTGCCCCCGGCCGGCTGATCCGGTATTTTCGCTTCCGTCCGGACAACAGGCAAAAAAGCCAAGGCGCCATTGATTTTGGCGGTTTGGCTGGCGATATTCAGCAGGATTTTTTTCCGTTGGGAAAAAATGATCAGGGCGATGAGAACGAAAATCGGATTGATCAGGAAGGCGATCAGGCCAAGAAAAAACCAGGCGCTCGGCCGCTTGAATTGTATTTTTTCCGCCATAGAATTTCTATTTGGGCTTTTCAGGCAATTTTTGTGTTTAATATCGAGGCATTTTTTGAAAAATAGGAATGAAAAGTTATTATTTAATTGCCCAGGAAATCATTGCCGAACTTAAATTTGTTCAAGGAAGGCGCGGGCCAGATCAGCGGTTTTATCCGGCGTGTCGTAAAAAGAGCGCCAAACCACGGCAATGTCCGCGTCATTGAAAAATGCCCGCCGGACTTCGCGTTCGGTCTCATTGCCGGCCACGGAAATTAGCATGCGGTCGTAAGTGCCTTTGAGGCGATGGATCTGTTCGTGCGGGAGCCGTTTGCTCCGGCTTGCTTCCCGCTCGTCCGCGCCGAGATGAAGAATCACCACGGCCGGCAGGACTGCCAGCTGTCCGAGGATTTCAAAAGGGAAGCGGACGTTCATCATATCCACCATGGCGTCCAGGCCGGCGCGCGCGCATTCTTTGATGAAGGCATTGATGGTTTCCACGGGCGCGAGACCCAGGACAGTCGCGGCGTTGGCGCCGGCCGCCCTCGCCGCTTCCACTTCGCTGGCGCCCCGATCCAAGCATTTCAAATCGGCAACCAGATATCCTGATTTGCCAACTTTCGCGATCCACCACTTTTTTAGGGCAGCGATACCAAACTGGCCGTACTGCTTGATCAGGGGCGTG
Source organism: Candidatus Falkowbacteria bacterium CG23_combo_of_CG06-09_8_20_14_all_49_15 (assembly GCA_002771615.1). GTDB lineage: Bacteria > Patescibacteriota > Patescibacteriia > Patescibacteriales > UM-FILTER-48-10 > UM-FILTER-48-10. The sequence goes on along the minus strand of PCSD01000089.1, from coordinate 2,845 downwards.
CCGGCTTCAATGATGATCCGCTCCGAAGATGGGAGAAGATCGATCATGGTTTTGACTTCCGGCAGGGAGCGGTTAAAAGCGATTTGGAGATATTTGTCTTTCGGGTTGAGCATACGAGAGGAGATGATTGTCTGAGTCTATTATAACTGATTTTTTCTGTTTTGCCCAGTTTGGCGGCGGCCGTTGGCGGGTTGGAAAAATAAGATAAATAAGAGCAAGAAGAATAAAAAAAAACAAATAAATACCAGCTTGGCCGCGGCCTTGGATCGGCCAGGAAAATTTGCTATAATATTCCCATAGCTTATCAAATAATTTTTGCCAGCCTGCTTTTTGGCAAAGACTAAATTTATGGCCCCAAAAACAATTCTTTTAGGCGAAGACGAAGCGGATATCGCGGCCATGTACCAAACCGCCTTGACCCAAGCCGGCTTTATTGTCGCGGTCGCCGCCAACGGCCAGGAAGTCATTGGCAAGATTAAGTCCGCGCGCCCGGATTTGATCCTTTTGGACATCAATATGCCGGGCAAAGACGGTTTTGAAGTCCTGCGGGATATCTCCGAAAACGCGGATTTGTACCAAGTCGTCAAAACCGTCCCGATCGTCATGCTGACCAATTACAGCAACCAGCAGGATGTGGAATACGCGCTGAAGATGGGGGCGCAGGACTATCTGGTCAAATCCGAATGGACCATGCCGGCCATCATTGAAAAAGTGAAAAAATATCTGGATGAAGATTAGGAAAATTAGCTGGTAGTGGCCGATCGAAAGAAAATAATTTTTCTTTGAGCTAATTATTTTTAGAACCTGGCCGGTCAAGAAAATCTTGTTGACTTTTTTGTTGCCTTGTTTTAAAATAACAGGCAATAATTCATATTAATCAGACGGAAGCAACACGATAAAGCCAGAAAAGCAGGCCAAGCGTCTGTTTTCTCGTTTTATTAAAGAATTTATGTCGCAAGATAACATGATCAAAATGGAGTGTACCAAGTGCAAAAGGATCAATTATTTCTCCCACAAGAATAAAAAAATCCTGAAAAACCGTTTGGAACTCTCTAAGTATTGCAAATTTTGCCGCCAACACACTCCCCACAAAGAAACTAAATAAAATTCTTATGTCCAGGCTGGTCTGGCTCATCATTTTTCCACTGGTGTTATCCGCCTGCTCGGTACGCGGCGGCTTGGCAAAAATTGACGGCAAACTGGGGCAGGGTTTTGCCTGGCTCTCAGAATGGCCGGGGCAATACCGGCAGCGATATATGTCCGCGCCGCCTTCGCCCCTTGATCTTCTTTCCACCACCACCTTGGCCGCGCTGGCCAAGGAATTGACGGCCGAAGAAAAGGAAAGGATAGAAAAGTGGCTTGTTGGGCAAGGCCTCAACCGCTACGGCGATGCGGTAAAAACTTTATACGCTGGCGGAAATCCGCTTTTTGATGAATCAACCGGCGAGACAAAAGAACGTTTTGAATATATCCTTTTCAACCATCCCGAGCTTGCTTCCTTTGTCCGTCCCAGTTTCCAGACCGCCACCAGCGAGCCAGCCGCGGATCCGGCTAATTGATTCTCAATATGGAAAGGCCATTGATCTCCAAGGTTTTTTTGCTCATGCTGATCGCCGCTGTCGCTTACGGTTGTTTCTTGGTTTTCCGGCCATTTTTGTCCGAGCTTTTGGTGGCGGTTATTCTGGTTTCAATTTTCTACCGGCCTTATGAATGGCTGGCGCGAAAATTGGGCGGTCGGCAGAAATTGGCGGCGGCGGTCATGTGCATTGTCATCGTCCTCTTGGTGCTTGTGCCGATGGTGAACCTGATCATCTATGGCGCCCAGAGATCAGTCATCGCGTACGATAATATCGTGGAATATTTGTCCAGCGACCAGGCGAAAGAAGTCGCCCGCTCTCCGTTCGTGCAGAATCTGCGTGAACGGATATTCCAGGACAAGGATATCCAGGAAGTGGTGATTGAAGTGGCGAAAAAGATCCAGAATTGGTTCTTGAGCGGCGCGACGAGCGCGATCAAGAGCACGACCAGTTTCATCATCGCCACGATCCTGATCATCTTTAGCATGTTTTTCTTTTTTATTGACGGCCGCTCCATGCTGGAAAAGATCACGCGTCTCACGCCCTTGCCGAATAAATACGACCAGGAGATTTTCAAGAAATTCCGGGATGTTAGTTATTCCACGATCCTTTCCACTTTCGTGACCGCCATCGCCCAGGCCTTGATCGGCGCTTTGGGCTTGGCGATCGTCGGCTTGCCGGTTTTTTTCTTAGCCTTGCTGATGGGCTTTTTCTCCTTGCTGCCGTATGTGGGGGCGGGCTTTGTCTGGCTGCCGGCCGCTGTTTATCTGCTTTTTACCGGCCAGATCTGGCAGGGCATATTCCTGATTGTTTGGGGCGGCTTGGTGGTCAGCACGGTGGATAATCTGGTGCGCGCCTATATCATCAAAGGCAAAGCCGAGGTGCATCCGCTTTTCATCATTTTTTCCATCCTGGGCGGCATCGCCCTGTTCGGCTTCTGGGGCGTGGTCTTCGGCCCCTTGATCATTTCACTGGCCGTGACCGTGATGCATATCTATGAGTTGGAGTATGACAAGGTTTTGGAGAAGTAGGTTTTGGCCAGCCGGAAAAATGTTTGCGGGATCCGTATGGTGGTAGTACGGCGGTCTCTCTTCGAGCCTGCGGCTCGCAGAGCCGAAGGCCAAAATCTGCGGACATAGAGAATGAAAAGTCAAACACCGCGCTCATGAATACAAAAAAATAAAAGAAAGAATATCATAGGCGGGATTCGTATAGTGGTAGTACGGCGGTCTCCAAAACCGTTGGCGGGGGTTCGATTCCCTCATCCC
>PCSD01000004.1:20059-20319 GCA_002771615.1 Candidatus Falkowbacteria bacterium CG23_combo_of_CG06-09_8_20_14_all_49_15 | reverse complement strand
CCGCCATTGCCAAGGGCGGCCTGATCACCGGGACCGGGGCCGGCACCCTGGGCATCACGACCGTGGGCACGGACGGCTATATTCTCAAAGCTGATTCTGGCGCGGCTGGCGGCGTGTCCTGGATGGAAACCCTGCCTGTGGCCGACGGCGGCACCGGCTTAACCTCATTGGCCCAAGGCTATATCCCCTTCGGGCAGGGTACAAGCGCTTTCGGTTCCTCGGCTAATCTGTTCTGGGATTCCACTAACAATAGATTAGGT
>PCSD01000004.1:3188-19940 GCA_002771615.1 Candidatus Falkowbacteria bacterium CG23_combo_of_CG06-09_8_20_14_all_49_15 | reverse complement strand
TTGACGCACTCGGCAATCTGATCATCGGCACGACCACGGCCACGGGCAAATTGACTGTCCAAGCCGCGGCCGGCCAGTCTGCTTTGAACATCGCTTCTTCCACGGGGGCAAGTTTAATGTATATTAACGAAGAGGGAAAAGTCAGCATTGGAACACCATTTACAGCTAATATACTGGGCGCGGGCGTAGCTAATGTATTTAATATAAATGCGTATTCAACCCAATCAGAAATGATGCGTTTTTTTGCCGATGGAGCAAGGGCAAGGTTTGATATGGTAAGTTTTGTTGACGATGCAGGATCAGAGTCGCAAATTTTATTAATAAAAGCAAGGGGTACGGCCGTTTCTCCCGCCTCAAGCCAAAATAATGATGAAGCAGGAACTATCTTTTTGGGCGGCGCATTCAATAACGGTACGTATTATGGCGCTGCCGCAGCAATTAGAGCCTATATAGACGGAGAAACGGACACGAGCGGAGACACTACTGATATGCCTGGACGACTTGAATTTCAAACTGCTCCTGATGGTTCGGCTAGTGCAATTACTAGAATGACAATAAAAAACACCGGCAACGTCGGCCTGGGCACTTCCAGCCCGTCCAGCAAATTTGAGATTCTGGATACCAGCGTTTCCGGCAACAATAATGTCATGGTCGTGGCCACTTCCACCGGCGGCGGCGCCATCATGCGCCTGACCGGCTACGGCGACCTGCGCATTGACGGCCGTTTCTATTCCCCCAACTCCCTCCAGTCCGGCTCCGCCGACTACGCTGAATATTTCTATACCACGGACACTGATCTCCAAGCCGGCGAATCTGTCTGCGTGGACGTGGGGCGCCCGAACGCGGTCCAGCGCTGTGCCCGCGGCGCCGACAATAATCTCATGGGCATTGTCTCCACCAAGCCGGCCATCATCGGCAATTCCCGGCCGGACACGGAAAACAACGAGCATTACAAGATCATCGCCCTCTTGGGCCAGATCCCGGCCTGCGTGACTGACGAGAACGGGCCGATCCGGCCCGGCGATGCCCTGACCAGCGCCTCTTCCACTCCGGGTTGCGCGGCTCGCGCCCAAGCCGGCGACCCGACCGTGGGCGTGGCCCTGGAAAACCTCGCTAGCGGGCAGGGAACAGTCAATGTCCTCATTTCCCGGCGCAACAAGAGCCTGACCGTGGACATAGTGGAAGAGCAGATCACCAGCCGGATCGCGGCCATGGAGATTGAGGACGAAGTCAAGATCATGATTGCCGCCGCCGTGGACAGCCTGGACCTCAATGAAGAAATCCGCCCGGTCGTGGACGAGCAGATCAGCCTGTTTGACACCCGCCTGACCGTGGCCTTGGACGAAAGCAACAGCCAGATCATCACCCTGGCCGCCCGCCTGGATTCCCTGGCCGCCCGCGTGTCCGTCCTGGAAGGGGACATGGCCCGCATCCTGGGCGTCCAGAATAGCCTGGAAAACCAGATTGCCCTCCTCGCCAATCAGCTCTCAGAAACCGCTTCCGCCAGTTCCTTGGCCGCCAACCTGGAAATCACTGCGGACGGCCATGTCCGCCTGGGCAAGATTGCCGATGCCGACAGCACCAGCACCGTGGAGATCATTGAAGATATCGCGGCCGTGGAAATCGTCACGGCCCCGGAAGAGAACATCACCGCCCTGGTCGTGAACCAGGCCGGCACCGGCAACATCGCCGACTTCCGCGCCAAAGACATCTCCGTGGTCAGCATCGCCGATTCCGGCCAGGTGAGCATCGCCGGCGAATTGAGCATTGACGGCCGTCTCCTGGTTTGCGCGGGCGGCGCCTGCGACGAAGCCCTGGAGGCGGCCGTGGACGAAACCATGGGCGACCTGGGCGTGGAAGGCAAAGTCGTGGCCGGCGCTTTTGAGCACTACTGCCCGGACGGCTTCGTCTGGGTCCCGGGCTCGGCCAAATACGGCACCTTGCCCGGCTTCTGCGTGATGGCGGACAAGGCCCGCTTCGCGGACGCGGACGGCGACGGCCGCGCGGAAATGGCTAATATCATCAGCCAGGATAATCCGTATTGGACCGCGGTGTCGCAAGGCCAGGCGGATCTGGCCTGCCAGTCCTTGGGCGCGGACTATCATCTGGTTTTCGAGAACGAATGGCTGAGCCTGGCGGATAACATCATCAAGCAGGCGGACAATGACGCTGATCCGCTCCAGGACGGACTCCAGTTTGCGCTCGGCAACGCTTCCGGTACGGCCTATATTCTCTCCAATCATGTTGCTATCAATAATTTAGTTTCGCCCATCGGTGAATGGACAGACAAGATTGTCACTGCCGCCGGCTTGCCCGCGCCCTTGTCCGCGGATTGGCAGGAATATGGCCAAGTCCTTGATTATCAGGGCCTGGAGATCGCGCCGCCTTATTATTATTCCTCAGCCAATAATATCGGCCGTCTGAAGAATCCGGCGGATGGTGAAAGCCAGCGCGCTTTTGTCCGCGGCATCGACGGATTATTCTCTTTGGACTTATCTTTCTCGCCCGCGTCCGCGACCAGCACGATCGGTTTCCGTTGCGCGAAATAATTCCGTCTTGCATCATCCTCACCCCCGCTCGCTCTCGCTCGCTCCCCCCTCTCCATTTTCTGCAAAAAATGGAGAGGGGGTTAGGGGGTGAGGCTGTTTGTTGAGGGGGCGAGGCGGAGAGATTTTTCCAAACAAAAAATCCTGTCCAACCAGGATTTAATCAGTATGATGCTTTTTACCAAATTATTTTTTTCTGATCTTGATTTCTTTTTCCAAAATTTCCACTCTTTGCTGTAATTCCTGAAGCTCAAAGCGATAAGCAACATTAGTTAATTTTAATTCAACATTTTCTTGGCCCAGTTTAAGTCCGTTTATTTCTTGATGCACCTGGTCAAATTCTTGATGCACCTGGTCAAATTCTTGATGCACCTGGTCAAATTCTTGATGCACCTGGTCAAATTCTTTTTTTGTTGCCATAGCCAAATCATCAATATCTTTTTTAACTTCACTAAAACCTTGCTTGACGATTCGCGCCAGTTCATTAATTGTGGTTTGTTTTTTAGCCATATTTTCCTGTAAATATTTTGACATTTTTATTATATAATATGGGCAAAAGGCAGTCAATACCTCTATTTTCAATTTATTTGACCGACCCGGCCTCCATAAGTTATAATATAGCCAATAAAGTAATCACCTGTGTATAAAAATATGGCCAAGAATCTTTTGCGTTCTTTGAAAAATAATCTTTTTTTCATTTTAATCTTAGCCTCAATTTTGATTTTCAGCACCACGGCCTTGGCTACGGACAGCGGCCGTGAAGTTTTGGGCGCCCGGGAAACGCGCGTGGAAGGCGAGGACAACACCTTGCTTTTGGCCGCGGATTTGACCGATTTTGACATGAATTACCGGATTGAAAAGATTGAGCAAGATGAAAATTATTATTATATCGCTTATACCTTTCTTGACCTGGTCAAAAAGAACAATGTCTGGCAGTATCAGCTGATGGAAAAAACCAGGAAAGTGACGCTCAAAGTGAGCGAGCGCACCGGCTTGGATCTGGGCGTGTATCTGGCCGGCGAGCTGGCCGAAGAGCAGGCCGCGCGCTTGAAAGAATTGTCCCGCGCGCAGGCCATCGCGCAGGCCGAAGGCGAATCCAAACGGGTGGAAGTGAGCCAGTTCACGGGCTTGATCGGCGCGTCCTTGGATTTTGCCGGCAAGATTTTTTCCGGTTATGAGCCGGTCGCGGTGCGGGAAATTCCTTCCCCGATTTTGCCGCCGCAAATCGCGGCCGCTGACGAAGCAGCGCCGGCCGGACCGGACAATCTGACCCGTGTCTATCTTGATTATATCGCCGCCAATGATCCGGATGAAGACGGCGTTTTCGGCCAGCTTGACAATTGTCCTTTACTCAGCAACCCGGACCAAGCGGATGCGGACAATAACGGGCTGGGCGATCTCTGCGATTTGGACGATCAGACGCTAGCCGAAGCAACGGACGCCAGCGGCACGGGCATGGTAGCGGGCGAAAGCGCTGGCCAAGCGCCCGTGGACGACCCGGAAGAAAATTTAACGCCCGCGCCCGCGGTTGGCGAAGATGGCGGTTTAACGCCTTCAGTCGTAGATGACAATTCGCCTGTTGATGGCGTTGTGCCAGAGATTGAGGAAGAAGAGAATGGTTTGACCAGTGAGCCGGCGGACAATCTCAACGGACCCGGCTTGGCCGAAGAGCCTGTTGTTGGCGAACCCACGGAACCGGAAGTGGAAATCATTGAATTGCCGAATTAGTTTTTCGCGCCTTGTCTTTTTTTCTTTTTTTGCCCTTCTTGTTCTTATTTTTCTTTTTGCTCTTATTTTATTCTGATTCTTCTTGCTCTTATTTTTTTGTTCCTTTGACATATTCTGTGGGTATTAACAATATTTTCCTTGCCCGGCATCTCCCTTTGTTAGCCAATTAATTAATTAGTGATGATAATTTTTTTATTCGCTTGAGTGTTGGTTGGATATTGGTTGTTGCAGATTGGTTATTTTTATTTTTATTCTTCGTTCGCGATTTTTTTTATGCTTATTCCTCCCAAAACCGTGGATTTGAAAAAAGCCGGTCAAGCGCCGGTTTTCCGGCCGGCCAAAAAATTGCCAACGCCCCCGCCCGCCCCGCGGACGGAAGAAAAATCAGCGCCTTCCGCGCCGGCCGCGTCCCTGGCCCGCCGTCAAGCCATTGACCAAGTTTATGAACAGTCGGACAATTCGGCGGCCATAAAAAATCAGCGCGATTTGCAGACCATCAGCCGCCCCGCCCGTCGTTTGGCCAGCGCCCGGTTTTTGAAAAACGCGGCCGTCTTGGCCGCTTTGATTATTCTGGCCGCCGCCGGCTTTTTCTATTGGTCAGGCCGGAAGCCCGCGCCTGTGCCGGCCGCGCCTTTGGCTTGGTATTTGGTCAAATTAACCAATAATGAAATTTTTTACGGTCAGATCGGTGATTTGTCCGCGGATCCGCTGGTCGTCAAGAATGTCTATTATAATTATAATGACCAAAAAGGCGCTGGCGCGGACCAGGAGCCGGGCGGCAATATCCGCTTGGTGAAAAAGGGTCAAGAAACTTACGGTCCGGACGGCACTTTGGCAATCGTCCGCGGCCAAGTCCTTTTGATGGAGCCCTTGCGCGAGGATTCCAAAGTGCTGAAGGCGATTTTGGATTACGAGAATAAATAATTGTCCGGCAAACAATTTTATTACTCTTCTTGTTCGTATTTATTTTTTTGTTCTAATTTTTCATATTTTCGTGTTTATTAATTTCCCTTATTTTTAAATTATGTTTCAATCAGCAGTTTTAGATAATGGTTTGCGGGTGATTGCGGCGCCGATGCAGGGCACGAAAACCGCCGCGGTCCTGGCCCTGGCCGCGACCGGCTCAAAATACGAGAACCGCGCGAACAACGGCTTGTCCCATTTTTTGGAGCATATTTTTTTCAAAGGTTCGGCCCGCCGGCCGTCCGCTCTGGCGGTCTCTTCCGCCTTGGACGGCCTGGGCGCGGAATACAACGCTTTCACCGGCAAGGAATGCACGGGCTATTGGGTGAAGGCGGAAGTCCGGCGCCTGCCAGAAGCCATGGATATCCTGTCTGACATGCTTGGCCGCCCCTGCCTGCCGGCCGTGGAAATCAATCGCGAGCGGGGCGTGATCCTGGAAGAGATGAACATGTACCGCGATAATCCGATCATGTTTATTGAGGATCTCTGGGAAGGGCTTCTGTACGGCGACACGCCGGCCGGCTGGGACACGATCGGCACCAAGGAAAATATTTTGCGTTTGGCCAAACCCGATTTTCAGGCCTATCTGGACAGCCAATACGGTCCGGCCAACATGATCGTGAGCATTGCCGGCGCGGTTTCGCCGTCGCTCGTCTTGAAGCTGGCTAATCGTTATTTTAACACCCGGTTTTTTTCCGTCCGGGGCCGGTCTTTCCATGGCAAGGAGGCCGTCGTGGAAAGACAAAGCGCGCCCGGGCTCTGCCTGCACGAGAAGAAAACCGATCAGGCGCATCTGGCTTTGGGCGTCCGTGCCTATCCTTATGATCATCCGGACAAGCTGGCCGTCCGCCTCCTGTCCATCATCCTGGGCGGCTCCATGAGTTCGCGGCTTTTCAGCTCTTTGCGCGAGCGCCGCGGCCTGGCTTATTATATCCGCGCCAAGGACGAGGTCTATACCGACAGCGGCTACCTGGCCGCCTGGGCCGGCGTGCCTGTGCCGAAATTGCCTTTGGCCATTGATATCATCCTGAAAGAATTCAAAAGGATCGCCCGCCAGCCCGTGGCTGACAAAGAATTGCGCTTGGCCAAGGATCTCTATCGCGGCCGGGCGGCTTTGCAGTTGGAGTCCGCGGATGATCTGGCCGGCTGGTATGGCCGGCAGGCGATCACCCGTCTCGCCTTGGCGCGCGGCCGGGGAAAAAATCCGCCCTTGGCTTTGAAAACGCCGGCGCGATTTTTTCATCTCCTGGACAAGATCACGGCCGCGGATCTCCGGCGCGTAGCGCGCGACATTTTCCGGACTGAACGCCTGAACCTGGCGGTCATCAGCCCGGAAACGGACGCGCGCAAGATCAGCTCCGCCTTGGCCCTGTGAACCGGTTGCATTTCCGCGTAAAAATTTGCGCGACGACGATTTTTCCGCGCAATAAATTGCGCGGTTACGATTTCCTTAATTATTCTGCGCGGCTATTTAATATATGTCTGATCCGCTTTCCCATTTGAACAGCGAACAGCAAGCGGCGGTCACCCATCGGGATGGACCGCTCTTGATTATTGCCGGCGCCGGCACGGGCAAAACCACCGTGATCACCAGCCGTATCGCTTATCTGATCAATAATCAACTGGCGGCTGATGAAGAAATCCTGGCTTTGACTTTCACGGAAAAAGCGGCGCTGGAAATGTCGGACCGGGTCGGCGAACTCCTGCCCTTCGGCTACCGCGATCTCTGGATCTCCACTTTTCACGGTTTTGGCGAGCGGCTTTTGAAACAGCACGGCCTGGAAATCGGTTTGCCCGGCGATTTCCGGCTTTTGAACGAGTTTGAGCAATGGGCGCTGGTGCGCAAGAATCTGGACCGTTTTTCCCTTGATTTTTACCGGCCTTTGGGTAATCCGACCAAATTCATCCATGCCTTGATCAAGCATTTTTCCCGTGCCAAAGACGAGAATATCAGCCCGGCTGACTATTTCCATTGCGCGCAGGAGGCCCAGGAGGATCTGGACGCCTGTTTGGGCGGCGGTTCGAAAAAGGGCCGGAAAAAAGGCGCGGCGCTTGACCCGGACCGGACGGCGCGGGAGCAGGAAACGGCCCGGCGCGCGGAAGTGGCCAACGCTTATCATATCTATCAACAGCTTCTTTTGGAGAACAACGCTTTGGATTTCGGCGATTTGATCAATTATTCCCTGAAACTTTTGCGCGACCGGCCGGCTTGGCTTAACCACTACCGCCGGCAATTCAAATATATCCTGGTGGATGAATTCCAGGATACCAATTGGGCGCAATATGAATTGGTGAAACTGCTGGCCGCGCCGGCCAACAATCTGGCTGTCGTCGGCGATGACGACCAGAGCATCTACAAATTCCGCGGCGCGTCCGTGGCCAATATCCTGCAGTTCAAAAAAGATTTTCTCAAGGCCCGCCAGATCGCCTTAACCAAGAATTACCGCAACTGCCAGAACATCCTGGATTTGGCCTATGATTTTATCCAGCACAATAATCCCAACCGTTTGGAGTGCCAGCTGGAGAAAGACCGGGGCGCCGGCGATCCGGCTTTAAGCAAAAAATTACACAGCCAGAGGCCGGACGCGGGCCGGATCGAGCTTTTACAAGGCGCTGATCGGGCGGGCGAGGTCAGTCTGGTCATGGAGAAGATCGCCGCTTTGAAAGCCGAAGGCCGCGCCGGCTCTTGGAATGATTTTGCCGTCTTGGTCCGCGCCAACGACAGTGCCCGGGATTTCTGCCAAGCCTTCGCCGCCGCCGGTTGGCCGTTCCAGCTTTTTTCCTCGCGCGGTTTGTACGAAAAACCGGTGATTATTGATTTGATCTCCTATTTGAAATTATTGGATAACTATCATGAAAGTTCGGCTCTTTTCCGGGTTTTGAATTGGCCGTTTTGGGGTTTTGGGTGGGAGGAGATTGCCAATTTCAGCCATTTGGCCGGCAAGAAAGCCTGGTCTCTCTATGAAGTTCTGCGCCAGGCCGGCCGGCTGGGCCTGCCCGCGCCGCTCGTGGATAAAGCGGGCAAACTCTTGGGTTTGGTGGAAAAGCACGCCGCCTTTGCCCGTTCTCGGTCCGCGGCCGAGGTGGCGGTGGCGGTTCTGAATGAAACCGGATACTTGGCGCATCTGGTTGGCCAGGCCGAGCAAGTGGCGCGGGAAAATTTGTCTTATCTGAACCAATTTTTAGACCGGATCAAGGATTTTACGTCCGTCAGCGGCCGGACGGCTTTGTCGGATTTTTTGGTTGAATACGCTCTGGAGCTGGAGTCCGGGGAAACCGGCGCGCTGTCGCCGGATCCGGAGGCCGGCCCGGATCTGATCAGAGTCATGACTGCGCATATGGCCAAGGGCCTGGAATTCAAATATGTTTTTTTGCCCAACCTGGTGGATAAGCGCTTTCCGACCGTGGAAAGATCGGAACCGATTGAATTGCCGTCCGCCCTGGTCAAGGAGATTTTACTGTCCGGCGATTTCCATCTGGAAGAAGAGCGCCGCCTTTTTTATGTCGCCCTGACGCGGGCGCGCGACGGCGTATTTTTTTCTTGGGCGCCGGATTACGGCGGACTGCGCCCCAAACAGCCTTCCCGCTTCCTTTATGAAGCCGGGATTTTGCAGGAGACGCCCGCCATTGTTCGTCCGCCGCGCGACCGGCTGGCGGCTTTCGCGCCGGCCGCGGTTTTGGCGCCGTCTTCGCCGTCCGGTCCGCGTCTGCCCGCGCCGGCCTATTATTCTTTCACCCAATTGGCCGCTTTTGACAATTGTCCGTATCAATACCGGTTTGCCCATATCCTGAAAATCCCGCGGCCCGGCAAATTCGTTTTCAGCTACGGCCAGACCATGCATTTGGCCTTGGAGAAAATTTTCGCTTTAGTCCGGGAAAAGCAGGGCTTGGGACAGAAAGATTTGTTCGGCGCGCCGCCGCCGGCCCAGGCCAAAGAGCTTTTGTCTTGGGAAGAAGTGGATAATATTTATAAAGCTTCCTGGCAGGACGATTGGTACGAAAGCGCGGCGCAGAAGGAAGAATTCCGCCGCAAAGGCCGCGCCTGTCTGAAGGATTTTTTTGCGCGGCATCGCCGCCAGTGGCCGGAAGCGATCGCTTTGGAGCAGGGCGTGAATTTCCGTCTGGCCGGACACCGTTTTTACGGCAAGATTGACCGCTTGGACAAGCAGGGCCCTGGTCTGCGGATCGTTGACTATAAGACCGGCCAGCCGAAAAGCGGCGGTCGTTTGTCCCCGGAAGACAAGCAACAATTGCTTTTATACCAATTGGCCGCCCGCCAGACTTACAGCCAGCCGATCGTCAACCTCCGTTTCTATTATCTGGATGATAACAGCGAGGCGGATTTTCTCGGCACGGACGAGGCTCTGGCGGCCGCGGAAAAGAGTTTTTTGGGGAAAATCAAAAAAATTGAAGCGGCCTGCGCCACTAACGATTTTTCGCCCCATCCCGGCCCCTTGTGCCGTTATTGCGATTTTTTCCATATTTGCGAGCATCGCGCCTCTTGAACAGGCGGGCAATAGACAAGCTCAGGCAAAATTTGCTATAATATCAACAAGCCTCAACAGTCATGCGCCTATTCGTGATTTCCAGCATTCGCCTTGATTCGCTGATTAGCATTATACGTTTAGCATATTAAGCATAACATTTATGCGTTTTTGTTTATCTTTCTGCGGTTTGCTCGCGTTGATCATTATTCTGCCTGGCTTTGGTTTGCGTTGTACCAATAAGGAAGTACAGCAGGGGATGAAGCCGGTGGAATTGAATTATTGGCGTGTTTATGACGGTCCGGACGCTTTTGAACAGATTATCGCCGCCTATAGCCAGAACCACACCAATGTCAGCATCAAATACCGCAAATTGCGTTACGATGAATATGAAAGAGAATTGATCAATGCTTTGGCGGAAGACCGCGGACCGGATATTTTTTCCCTGCATAATACTTGGCTGGCAAGATATCAGAACAAACTGGAACCTCTGCCTCCGCAAGTCACTCTGATTTATCCGACCTTGAAAGGTTCAATAAAAAAGGAATTGTTTTTGGAAAAGCGCGTCACTCGGACCATGACGACTGCCGAGCTGGAAAAAGCTTATGTGGAAGCCGTGGCCAAGGATGTCGTGCGTACCGCCTTGGATGAAGAGACCGGCGGGGCGCGGCCGCAGATTTACGGTTTGCCCTTGGCGCTTGATTCATTGGTGATGTATTATAACAAGGATCTGTTTAACAATGCCGCTTTGCCGGAGCCGCCGGCTTATTGGAACCGCGATTTCCAGCTGGCCGTGAAGAATCTGACCAAACAGGATAACAAGGGTCTGCTTATCCAATACGGCGTCGCTCTGGGAGGCGGGGAGAACATTGAGCGCGCCGGTGATATTTTATCTTTGCTCATGATGCAAAACGGCACCGTGATGATGGACGGCAACCGCGTCGCTTTCCATCAGATTCCGCCGGCTTTGAGCCAGAAAGGCTATAATCCCGGCCTGGAAGCCCTCCGTTTTTATACGGATTTCGCCAATCCGGCCAAGGAAGTGTATTCTTGGAACAAAAACGCGGAAAACTCGCTGGAGCTTTTTTGCCGGGGCCAGCTGGCGATATTTTTCGGCTATGCCTACCATCTGCCCATGATCAAAGCCAAGGCGCCGAAGTTGAATTTCGCGATTGCGCCTATGCCGCAGATTGAAAACAATCCGCCGGTTAATTTTGCCAATTATTGGGTGGAAGTTGTTTCCAAAAAAATTATGACTGACCAGAAAAATCTGGCTCTGGGCCAGGAGTATCCGCGCTTGAAGCGCGACATCGCTTGGGATTTCCTTTTATTCGTGGCCAAGGCGGAAAATGTGAAATCATATTTGGCGGCGGTGAAAAAGCCGTCTGCCTTGCGTTCGCTCGTGGCCCAAGAAAGCCGGGATCCGAAATTGGGCGTTTTTGCCAGCCAGCTTTTGACCGCGAAAAGCTGGTACCAGGGCGAAGACGCGCCGGCCGCGGAAAAAATTATGCAGGAATTGATCAATACGGCCGTGGAAAATCAGCAGTTTCCCGAGCGGCTGATGGACTACCTGAATAACGCCGCCTTGCAGGTCCAGCAGACGGTTGTCCGCAAGCCGGCCGATGAATAAATACAGCTGTGTGCTTAATTTTTTGGCTTATGCGTAAATTTTTTCTTGCTTTTATGTCTGCCGGTTTGGCTTTTGGCCAGCCATTTTTGGCTCGCGCCGATGAAAAAGGCGTCTGGGCCAACATTCAATGTAAAAATTCTGAAGAGGTGTGTCAATTGTCAGATTTGATACAATTGTTAATTAACGCGGCGCAGATCATCCTCGGCCTGAGCGGCTCTTTCGCTTTGCTGATGTTCGTTTACGGCGGCGGGCTCTGGCTTTTTTCCGGCGGCCAGAGCGAGCAGGTGGAAAAAGGCAAAAAGACTTTGGTGGCGGCGGTTCTGGGCTTGGCCGTGGTCTTTTTGAGCTGGACAATCATTAATTTTATCTTGGTTTCCTTGGGTTACAAAAATGCCAGCCAGTGGTTTAAAATAGGGGGGGGTAAATAGTTATTATTTTCCATAGAATTTGAAAATTTATCTTGATTGTTTGCCAGCTTGTTTTGAGCGCCAGGGGATGATTGAAAATCAAAAGTGGAAATTTTTTCTGGCCATTTGCGCGTCTTGATTGAATTATTCACGAAATTGTTGAAAAAATTATTTTGCTTACTAAAAATGTCCATATTTTCGGCCAAGAAAATATCCGATGACGCGGAATTGGTCGCGTCCGAATTAGTCCGCGTCCGGCAGGAAAAAGGGCTGACTCTTGAAAACGCCACTCAGGCTCTCGGCTTGAAAGCGGAATATCTGCTTTTAATTGAAAAAGGCGCTTGGTCCGAATTGCCGCCCGGCGTCTATCGCCGGAACTACATAAAAATTTACGCGGATTGGTTGGGCTTTGACGGCGCCGCCCTCGCCCGTTTAGGCGAAGATCAGGGGGGCGTGAAATTTTCCGGCCGACTTTTTCACCGCCCTTATGTCCGTACCGCGGCTTGGGAAATTTCCCGGCTTTTGAAAATCGCTTTGTTGGCGGTTTTAATTTTGGCTTGTTTTATTTATTTGGGTTTTTATTTAGAAACCGTTTTTGCGCCGCCGCGCTTGGAGCTCATTTCACCGGCGGAAAATCTGGTCATTGCCAGCCGGACAATCATCGTCGCCGGCCGTTTGGAGCCGGAAGCCACTCTGAGCATCAACGGCGAAGCGGTTTTGGCCGACCAGGAAGGCAATTTTCAAAAGGAAATTTCTTTGAAAAGCGGAGTGAACACCATCACCATTAAAGCGCGTAAGAAATTCGGCCGCGAGCAGGTTGTGGTGAGGAAAATTCTTGTTGAAAATTAGGTAAATTTTCTGTCTTGCCGGGAAACAGGTTTTTTGCTAAGATAGGGCTGAATAAGATAATATTCGCGCGCCGGCCGGAGAGGGAGTTTGATGAGCGCGCTAAGCATAATTATATGAACCAGGAAAATTCCAATGAACAGGAGAAAGCCAAAGCCGCGGACGCGGCCATTGAGCAGATCAAGAGCCGTTTCGGCGACGGCGCGATTATGAGATTCGGTGAAGCGAAAAAATCCAATGTGGACGTGGTGCCGACCGGTTGTCTGTCCCTGGACATCGCTTTGGGGGTCGGCGGCGTGCCGCGCGGTCGGATCATTGAGATCTTCGGCCCGGAAGCTTCCGGCAAAACCACTTTGGCCCAGCACATCGTCGCGGAAGTGCAGAACCGCAAGGGCATTGCCGCTTTCGTTGATGCCGAGCACGCTTTGGATCCGGATTATGCCGAACGGATCGGGGTCAACATCAAAGAAATGCTCATTTCCCAGCCGGACACGGGCGAGCAGGCGCTGGAAATCGTGGAAACTTTGGTCCGGTCAAACGCCGTGGATGTGATCGTCATTGACAGCGTCGCGGCCTTGGTGCCGCAGAAGGAAATTGAGGGTGAGATGGGCGACCAGCACATGGGTCTGCAGGCCCGGCTGATGAGCCAGGCTTTGCGCAAATTGACCGGCGTCATTTCCAAAACCAAGACGATTGTAGTTTTTATCAATCAGATTCGCCACAAGCTGGGAGTTTTTTTTGGTAATCCGGAAACCACGCCCGGCGGCAATGCCTTGAAATTTTACGCTTCCGTGCGGATTGAAGTCCGCCGGGCCGCCCAGATCAAGCAGGGCGACCGGATTATCGGCAATCGCGTCAAGGCCAAGGTGGTGAAAAATAAAGTCGCCGCTCCTTTTCGTACCTGCGAGTTTGATATCATGTACAATGAAGGCATATCCCTGGCCGGTGATCTTTTGGATACGGCTTCAAACCTGGGCGTGGTGGCGAAGAGCGGCAATTCTTACGCTTTCGGCGATTTGAAACTCGGTGTCGGGCGGGAAAACGCCAAAAAATTCCTGCGTGAAGACAAAAAGACCGGCAAGGAGATCGCCAAACGGATTTGGGCGGAAGTGACGGCCAGAGAAAAAACCGTTTAGAATTTTTTGCCCGCGAAACAACAATAAAAAATCAGTCCGCCGCGGCGGACTGATTTTTTTGTGGCGGAAAAGTTTTTGGTTTTAGGCGCGGGCCGCGTATTCTTCCGTGTCGGTGTTGACGATGATAGTATCGCCTTCGTTGATGAACATGGGCGCGTTGATCATCGCGCCGGTTTCCAATTCCACGATTTTGTTGACATTGCCGGCGCTGTTGCCTTTCACGCCCGGCGGCGCGCTTTTCACCTGGATGGCGATTTTGATCGGCACGACCGCCGCGACCGGCTGGCCGTTGAAATAGAGCAGATCAACGGTCACGCCCTCCTTTAAAAATTTGATTTTTTCGCCGACCTGTTCGCGCGTCAAACTGAATTGTTCAAAATTTTCATTGTCCATAAAATAGGCTTCCTCGCCGCTCTGGTACAGGAAGTTCGCCGGCTTTTTTTCCGTATTAGCCTCCTCGGCTTTCTCATTGCCCTGGAAAGTCCGGTCCAGGATGGAGCCGTTGATCAGATTGCGCATTTTGACTTTCAAGACCGCGCCGCCGCGCCCCATTTTGTGGTGCTCGGCTTTAATGACCGTGTAAGGCTCATTATTTACTGCGAGGACGCGGCCGATTTTAATTTCATTGATTTCCAGCATAAATTTTTGCTAATAAATTTTCGTTTTTGCCCGTTGGCATTTTTTGCCGGTTACCTTTGGCTGTCATTGAAAGGCAAGAGCGCCATGATGCGCGCCCTTTTGACAGCGACGGCCAGTTTGCGCTGGTGCCAAGAGCAAACACCGGTCCTTTTTTTGGGCAAGATTTTCAGATAAGAATTGACGAATTTCCTCAGGAGCGCGGCATCTTTGTAATCAATTTCATTGATGTTGTTCGTACAGAAAAAACAAGTTTTGACTTTTTTGATTGGACTGTCGTTAATCATAATTTTTTGGGCGCCGTCGGGCGGCCATTGGTCCGCCGCGCGACGCTGTTGTTGGTTATCCGGTTAAAAAGGGATATTTTCCACCTTGATTTCTTCTTCGGCCGGATTGTCAGCCGGGCCGCCGGCATTGCTCTGCACGTTAATTACCGGTTCCTCGCTGGGCAAGGGCGGCTGTTCGTCTTCTCTGGGACCTTGGCTGGCACCCGCTCGGTCCAGCATGATCAGATTTTCCGCGATAATTTCCGTGCGGTAGCGCTTGCCCCCGTCCGGCCCGACCCAATCCCGGGTCTGGAGCCGGCCCTCCACAAAGACTTTCGCGCCGCGGCGCAGATATTGGCCGGCGATTTCACCCAGGCGCCGCCAAGCGATGCAATTATGATATTCCGCTTTTTCCTGCTTTTGGCCGGACTGATCCTTCCAGACGTAATTCGTGGCCACGGAAAAGGAAGTGACATTGATGCCCGACGGGGTGGTTCTCATTTCCGGATCGCGGGTCAGATTGCCGATGATCATGGCTTTGTTGAGATTCATAATTTTTGGCCGGAAAAAGAAGCGGTTTTTCCGGACGTTAATAATTAATTCTTAAATAGTTTCCAATCCGTTTAAAATAAATCATTCGTTTCCAGGATTTTTTCCAGTTTTTCGTCCAATTCTTTGAGATCCACTTTTTTCTTGCTTTTTTCTTTTTCTTTCTCTTTGCCCGCTGTTTCTTCCTGGGCGCTTTTGGCGGCGATTTTTTCCGCGATTTTTTTATTTTGTTCTATTTCCGCCGCGGTTTTGACTTTGCGGACAGTGATGAGGTGCCTGGGTATTTCCAAAAGCAGGCCCAGCTGGCGGTCCAGCTCGGCGATTTTTGCCGGCGCGCAGTCAAAATGGAGCAATTCGTAATAGCCGAACTGTTCGCCTTTGACCCGATAGGCCAGCCGTTTTTTACCCCAGGATTCCTCGTGCGCGATTTCGCCGCCGTTGTCCGCGATCAAAGACGCGACTTTTTCCTTGATCGGCTTGAGCTCGTTTTCGCTGAACCGGTTGGCGATGATATAAAGCAATTCATAGGTGGCCGTTTGGCCGCTGTTTTTTTCCATTTGGCTGTCAGTCATATGCTTGATGTTTTAGCTTATTTATATTAATTTTATGGATTTTTGCCACTAAAAAAACGGGTTCAATGCGCTTTTCCCGTTTTTTACCTCCGCGCGCGCGGATCGGCGGCGCATGGTACTTTTTGGCGCTTTTTTAGCCGCCATAACCGTCATTGCGACGGCCTTGGGAAAAGTATCTCTAAATCGCTTTTGCGTTAGCATATCACGGGTCGGAAAAAATTGCAAGACTGGATAAATTGTGTTATTTTAAATAAATCAGCCTGGCCGGCTAATATTATCAGTTGATAAAATTTTGCTTATGGACTTAATTCGGATTTTGCTATATTTTTTTATCGGATGTTCTTTGGCCAGCTTATTATGGGCGACTTTGTCTTTGGCGCCCTGGGTGCCGGCCAAAAAAAAGGATTTGCCGCGGATCAAGGCCGCTCTGGCCTTACGGTCCGGAGAAACCGTCTATGATTTGGGTGCCGGCAACGGCCGAGTGGCTATATATCTGGCCGGACAGACAAGCGCGCGGGTCGTGGGCGTTGAACTGGCTTTGCCTTTATATCTTATTTGCCGCGGCCGCTGGTTTTTTTCCCGTCCGCCTCGGCCGACTTTTATTTTTCGCGATTTTTTCCGTCTGGATTTGCGGGCCGCGAACGCGGTTTATGTTTTCGGTCTGCCGGAAAAATTGGCCGGCCGTTTTTCCCGCAAGCTGTTGTCCGAATTAAAACCGTCCGCGCGGGTTGTTTCCTATGTTTTTCCGATCGCCGCTTGGCGTCCGGTCCGCGTGGACAAGGAGACCGCCGCCGATTTGCCGATTTATATTTATCAGCTGGCGGACCAGCGCCGGCTTTGACTTCGCTTATGGAATATTTTTTCTTACTCGGTTCCCATCCCGCTCTGTCCGCGGCGGAATTAGCCGCGGTTTTGCCGTCTTGGCCCGGTGTCGGTTCCGCTTCGGTTGGCGGGCCGCGGGTCGCGGATGAAAAGATCCTTTTGTGGCG
>PCSD01000004.1:0-3179 GCA_002771615.1 Candidatus Falkowbacteria bacterium CG23_combo_of_CG06-09_8_20_14_all_49_15 | reverse complement strand
CGCGGCGGCTTTGCTGGATCGTTTGGGCGGTACGATCAAGATCGGACTGCTGGCCGGCCGGATCCAAAACGACGGCCAGATCGTGGACGCCCTGACCGCCTATCTGCCCGCCGCGGGCCGGGTTTTTTTCGGTTTCTCCATTTACGGACAGCCGCCGGCGCCAATTAAAGACTTGGCGCTCCAAGTGAAAAAGAAGCTCCTGGCGCGCGGCCAATCCAGCCGTTGGGTGGTCAGCCGGGAAAAAACCTTGTCCAGCGTGGTTGTGGAGAAAAACAAGCTTTTAACGAAAGGCGGGGAGGCGCTTGTCATCCGGGACGGCGATGGCTGGCTGATCGGTTTCACGGCCGCGGTCCAGCCCTTCGCGGATTTTTCCCGGCGCGATTACGGCCGTCCGGCGCGGGACGATTATTCCGGCCTCCTCCCCCCGAAATTGGCGCGCATCATGCTGAATCTCGGCCTGGCCGGCTCTCCGGCCGGCGCCGTTGTCTTGGATCCGTTTTGCGGTTCCGGCACGGTGCTGATGGAGGCTTTATTGATGGGCGCGCAGAAAGCGTTCGGTTCCGACCTCTCTCCCCGCGCTTTGCGCGATGCCGAAAATAATTTATCCTGGCTGAAAAAAAATTATCCGGCCGCGGCCGGGGTTTATGAGCTCAAAAAAAGCGACGCGGCCGCTTTGGCTGCTGCGCCTGGCCTTTGGCCGCGCGCGGCCGTGGACGCGATCGTCACCGAACCGTATCTGGGCGCGCCGCGCGGGCCGGTTGATTATCCGCGCCAAATCCGGCAATTGAATGATTTATACGGCCGTTTTTTGGCCGCGGCGGGCGCGGTTTTGCGCCCGGCCGGCCGGATCGTGATGGTTTGGCCGATTTTCCGCGCCGCCGGCGTGAACGGCCGTTTGCAACCCGGCCTCCAGAGTTTTAAAATAATTCCGCCTTGGCCGCCGGCTTGGCCGCTTCATCCGGCTTGGTCCCTGACCGAGCGAGGCACTTTGGTCTATGGCCGTCCGGACCAGAAGATCTGGCGGGAGATCGTGATTCTTTCCCGGTGTTCGCGTTCCGCTTAGGCGCCGATCAGAAAATGGCAGATATCTCCGTCCTGGACCATATACTCTTTGCCCTCGGTGCGCAAAAGCCCTTGGTTGCGGGCCGCGCTTTCGCCGCCGGTCCGGAGAAAATCCGCGGTGGAAACGATTTCCGCGCGGATGAATTTTTTTTCAAAATCCGAGTGGATCCGTCCGGCCGCGGCGGGCGCGCGACTGCCGCTCCGGGTCGTCCAAGCGCGTGTTTCATCCGGCCCGGTAGTGAAAAAGGTGATTAAGCCGAGCAGTTGGTAGGACGCGGCGATCAGTTTGTCCAGTCCGGATTGCTTGAGGCCGAGCTCGCGGATATATTCCGCTTGTTCCGCCGGTTCCAAGCGGACAATCTCTTCTTCCAGTTTGGCGTTGATCGGCAAGATGCGGCCGTCCCATTCCCGATTGACGGCGGCGGTCGGCTGGTCGGTGTTAAGACAATACAGAATCGGCTTGGCCGACAGCAGGCTGAGTTTCTGGAGGTAGGGTTTTTCTTCGTCTGTCCAGTCCATTGCCCGCGCCGCCGTGCCGGCCGCCAGTCCCTCTTTCAAGCGGCCATAGATCGCTGTCTTGCGTCGGGCCTCTTGGTCCTGGCCTTTGGCCTCTTTTTCCGCCTTGGCTAATTTTTTTTCCACAGCCGCCAGGTCGGCCAGGATTAATTCCAGATTGACGGTTTCCCGGTCGCTGTCCGGATCAATCCGGCCTTGCACATGCACGACATCCTTGTCCGCGAAATCCCTGACCACTTCGCAGATCGCGTCGCAGGCGCGGATATGGCCGAGGAACTGGTTGCCCAGGCCTTCGCCGGCGTGCGCGCCTTTGACCAGGCCGGCAATATCAATGAACTCCACGGTCGTGGGCACGATGCGCCGCGGTTGGGAAATCGCGGCAATCTGCTCCAGTCTTTCATCCGGCACGGACACGATGCCGACATTCGGGTCAATGGTGCAGAAAGGGTAATTGGCGCTCAAGGCGCTTTTTTTCGTCAAGGCATTGAAGAGGGTGGATTTGCCCACATTGGGCAGGCCGACAATGCCGATGGAAAGAGGCATATTTTTTAGAGCTTATATTTTTCAGCCTATCCTTTTGCGGATTGCCTGTCAATATTTATCTTTTTGTTCATATTTCTGACGCTAATTACCCGCAAATTTTATCGGATCGCTTGATTTTTTCTTTTTTAACTTGATTTTAATAAAATTATAATATAGTATAGGAAATAAATCGTTTTTTTAAGCAGCCGGTTGGGAGCCAATTATGCTTGGCCGGGATTGGATAAATTAATTTTAAATTTAGAAAATATGACTATCTTGGTCGTGGAAGACGAGATAAAAATTGTCCGTTTCATTAAAAAAGGTTTGGAAATGGAGCATTATACGGTGGAAGCCGCTTATGACGGCGAAGAAGCGCTGGCCAAAGCGGAAGTGAATAATTACGATCTGATCATCCTGGATGTGATGTTGCCCAAGTTGGACGGCATCACGGTCTGTCAGCGCTTGCGCGCCGCGAAAGTGGAAACTCCGATCATCATCCTGACCGCGCGGGATACGGTGGATGACCGCATCAAGGGCCTGGACGCCGGCGCCGATGATTATCTGCAGAAGCCTTTCGCGTTTGGCGAATTGGTCGCCCGCATCCGCGCTCTTTTGCGCCGTGAAAAGACGGTTAAAGCGACCAAATTGCAATTGGCGGATTTGATTCTTGATCCGGCCACGCATGAAATCCGGCGGGGCGGCAAGGAAATCCGGCTGTCCAGCAAAGAATACCGCCTCTTGGATTATATGATGCGTCGGCCCGGGCAAGTCTGCACCCGGACCATGATCGGGGAGCATATCTGGGGCTATAATTTTACGGAAGACTCCAATGTCATTGACGTGTACATCAGCTATCTGCGCCGGAAAGTTGACCAGGGTTTCGCGAACAAGCTGATCCACACGATCCGTGATGTCGGCTACAAAATCCAGGACAAGAGTCCGGCCAAGAATTTTCCCCGTCCGGAAAGGAAAAATTACCCCAATTAAATATTTAGGGGCTTGTATAGAACAGTAAACTAATTTACTGTTATATACAAGCCCAAGTTGTTAAAAAATTCCAAGCTACCTAATTCGGTGAT
>PCSD01000050.1:0-16657 GCA_002771615.1 Candidatus Falkowbacteria bacterium CG23_combo_of_CG06-09_8_20_14_all_49_15 | reverse complement strand
CCGCCCTTGGCCGGCAAAAATATTATAACAGAAAAATCCAGATGCCGCAAAAAGCGGGAAAAGGCGCTGAGAATAGAAGCCCGGCCCAAAAACGCCGGTCAAAAGGCTGGGTGATTGCCAATTATTTGATTTGTTTGCTATAATTAAAAATAAAACTTAACAAAAAGATAAAATATAAGGGAGATAAGCAATACAAGAACTAAATATAATATTAAACTATTTTATGATTTTAAATTTCCGCTCAATCTGGTTAAAAACAAAAGAAAGAAAATTTATTTATACAACCGGGGCGGCTGGTTTGATTCTGGCCGGACTGGGTTTGCTGGCGATTTTCGGATCATCGCCGCTTGAACCGCTTGGGCCGGAATGGTCAGAAACCGTTTTTCGGGAAGCAAAAAATGAAACACAAGCCGGCTTGACGGCCGATAAGATTTCCCGCAACGCGGCGATTATCATCAATCTCCCGCCTTTTTCCGAAGCGGCCACGGCCGCGGAACAGATCAGCTTTGAGCCGGCCGTGGCTGGCCGATGGCTGGCCGCAGAAGAAGGCGCACGCACGCTGGCCTACAAGCCGGATCAGCCCTTGGACGTCGGGCAGTATTACGCCGTTACTCTGGCATCGCCGGCCGGGGAATTGCGCTCCGGCTTTATCGCGGATGAAGATCCGGCCGTGGCCGCGGTTTTTCCGCCGGCGGACAGCGAGGCGGATGAAAATTCGGTTATCACCATCATTTTTAACCGTCCAGTCGTGGCTTTGAGCGCTCTGGATATAATGGATGAATATGAAGCGCCGGCCGTGATCACGCCGGCCACGCCGGGCCGGGGCAAATGGACCAGCACCCGGACCTGGCAGTTCATTCCGGACAGCACTTTGATCCCCTCCGCCCATTATGAGATTGCCATCAAGCCGGATTTGGTGTCTTTAGACGGCTTGACGATTAAACCCATGAAGAGTTATTTTGACACCCGGCGCTTAGATTACCAAAATAATTTTCAGGATAATCAAGATCATCAAGAGATCGTCTATAACCAAGCGTTCTTGGTCTATTTCAACCAGCCGGTCAATCTGGATAAGACGCGGGCGGAAATTAGATTATCCCGCTTAAAGGACCAGAAAGATTTTATTTTGGAATATTATAAAAGCCTTGTCTATAATCCGGAAACAAAAAAAGATGAGGTAAAAATCAATGAATCGGTTTTGGCGATTTATCAGAAAGCTGATGCGGCCGGCCGGCCGAAATTTTGGGACGAAAAAGCCGAGTATCAATTGTCTATCAAAAAAGTTTTTCCCAAAAGCGGGGACATTACCCTTAAAGAAGCGCGTGATTTTAATTTTGCCGCCACCGCCGCGATCCGTTATATTTCCGCACGTTCAGAGCGCTCGCGGCTTGTTGGCCAAGACCTATTTGATCCCGAGGGCGAATTGCTGGTGGATTTCTACGAAGACATTGACCTGGATAAATCAGCTCTGGAGTCCGCTAAGAAGATGGCCGTCCGTTACGGCGAACAGTGCCGGGCCGGACAGGAATGGAGCGATGAGATTGAATGCGCCAAAGAGGAGAACAGAAAACAACTGGTGATAAAATTTGACCGGCATACGCTCAAGACCGGCGAGAAATTTGATCTGGTTTTTTCCCGCCTTGTTAATCACAGCGGCGAAACAATCAACCGGGCGCCGATTGTTGAAACCATCAAGGTCTTTCCCGTCTTGGAGATCAAGGGTACGGCGCCGGCGGCCAACAGCCAGAACGCGCCTTTGAATGCCATGACTTTATGCACGAACGCGCCTTTGGTGGCGCCCGCCAAAGAAGAAATCAAGGATTATGTGCGCGCCAATCGGCCCTTTGAATGGCATGATCAATATGGATCTTTTTTTGTTGCTGGCAACCAAGCGGACAAGTTCTGCCGACCAGGCGAATATCGCACTGATCTGAGCCTGGGTCTCCAGCCTGACAGCGACTACCGTCTCGTGGTTAAAGCCCTGGATCCTTTCGGCCAAAGCGCGGAAAAGGAATGGACTTTCCTGACCGGCCCGCTGCCGGACGCGGAATTGATGTTCTACCATTTGCAGGAAAAATATAATATTTTACCGGCTGGCCAGGGGGCCAAATTGGCTTTTGCCGTGGAAAACATGGACTATGTAAATTTGGAGGTCTGCCGCCTGAAACCGGAAAAAATGCTTGAGTATTTATTTGATCGGCCGTCTTATTACGCGCCGATTGATTTGTCTGATTGCCTGGCGCGGCAGGAGAAAAAGATCATTTTGGAAAAAAAATACTGGGTCAAGAATTATTTCCAGGTGGATTTAAGCGAATTTGCGAGCGAACCGTCCGGCCATTACCTTCTGACTTTTTCCCATCCGCGCTATCGCGAGCAATGGGGAGAGAGGCGGCCGGTTTTTGAAAGGACTTATTTCAGCTTTACGGATTTGTCCGTGGTGGAGAAAAAAGTTGCTTATGTCGTTAATGATGACAGACTGGGCGAAGGCGGACCGCAAGACGAGAATCTCTATTGGGTAGTGGATGGCCGGGATTTGGCGCCGATAGTTGGGGCAACGGTTGATGTATATAAAACGGCGACCACCGGTTTGGCGCTTTTTACCACGGCCACGACCGACGCCCAGGGCATTGCCCGGTCCGGAAAGTCGGAAAATTTGGCGGGCGCGGTCATCAGGCAAGGCGGGGACAGCGCGCTGGTCACCAGCGCCGAAAATAATTTTGGCTGGGCCAGGTACATTTCCAAGAATAAAAAGTTTTATGTTTATACGGATCGGCCGATTTACCGGCCCGGCGATACGGTGCGTTTCAAAGGCTTGTATCGGATCGGCTATGACGGTTTTTATGAAATCAGCCAGGCCGAGATTGATTTTTCCGTCAAAGACAGCGCCTATCAGGATATTTATCGCGCTGTTTTGTCGCCTAATGACTTTGGCGCTTTCCAAGGGGAATTTGTCCTTCCCGCGTCCGCGCCGCTCGGTCCTTATTCCTTGCGGGCCGAAGATGATTACACCGGCAGTTTTGATGTGCAGGAATACCGGCCAGCGCCTTTCCAAGTGAGCGTGAACAGCGACCGGGAAGAATATTTTGCCGGCGACCAGTATGCGGCCAAGATCCAAGCCAGTTATTATTTCGGCGCGCCGGTCGCCGGGGGAGAAGTCCAATATAATCTGGCCAGCCAGGATTATCATTTTGACCGCTATCAGGATGAATATTTTTCCTTTGGCGCGCCCTGGTATGATTGTTATTATGATTGCTCCTATAACGACAAATTCCTGCTCCGCGGCCAAGCCGAGCTGGACAGCCAGGGCCGGGCGGACATCGCCCAAATTTTGGATTTCAACCGTCTGTTTCCCCGGCCGGCGGATCGGCAGAGCAAGATTTTCGTTTTATCCTACACCGTGAAAAATACCAATGGCCAGACAGTTTCCGGCCAGCATTCTTTCATCGTCCATGCCGGCGATTATTATCTCGGCATCAAGGCGGATAAGTATTTCGCGGGCAAAAACGAGAATTTCGGCCTGGCGGTCAAGACCGTGGACACCACCGGCGCGCCGGCCGCCCTGGATAATTTGGAATTGAGCATCAATCTGGTGGAGTGGGTTTCCGCCAAGCGCCGCGAAGTGGATGGCGCTTATTATTATACTTGGGAAGAAAAGTTGACGCCGGTGGAAACTCGGCGTCTGGCCACGGACAAGAAAGGCAATTGGCGGGGCCAGGCCGCGATCGCCGGCGAAGGCGAATACCGCCTGATCGTTAAGGCCGCTGATCGCGTCGGGCGCCAGTTATCCGGCCAAAGCCAGATCTATATTTTCGGCGAGGGCCGCGCTTCTGTCCGGCCGGATAACGACAACACCCTTGACCTGACCGCCGCGAAACAACAGCTAAAAACCGGCGAGCAGGCCCAGATCATCATTCCTTCGCCCTTTGCCAAGGCCAAAGCATTGATCAGTTTGGAAAGAGGAAAGATATTCTCCTATGAAATCGTGGATGTATCGCAAAGCTATTTTGATTATTCATTCCCGATCAAATCTGAATATATCCCCAATATTTACGGCACGGTCACCCTGCTCGCGCCCGGCCAGAGAGCCAAATACGGCTCTGTTAATTTTTTGGTCAATACAGCCGAAAAAGAACTGAAGATTGAGGTCCAGACCAAAAAATCGGCTTATTACCCGGGCGAGGAAGTAATCTTGGATTTGAATGTCCGCGACTATCTGGATCAGCCGGCGGAGGCGGAATTGTCCGTGGCCGTCGTGGACTTGAGCGTTTTAGCCTTGAAAGGCAATCCCAAGAAAAATCCGCTCGTGTTTTTTTACGGCGGACAGCCTCTTGCGGTCTACACGAGCGCCAACAGCAAGAATCTTTTTGAAGCCATTGACATCAAGGATCGGACCAAAGGCGGCGGCGGCCTGGCGCCCCAAGATCTGGCCAAGAAGAAAAGGGGCGATTTTCGGGACACGGCTTTCTGGCAGGCGGATTTGCGCACGGATCAGGACGGCCGGGCGCGCGCGATTTTTACCCTGCCTGATAATCTGACGACTTGGCAGGCGGAAGTCGTCGGTCTGACCAAGGACACGAAAGTCGGCGTGCAGTACCGCGACTGGACAGCCCGCAAAGAGCTGATGGCCGTGCCGCTTGCTCCCCGTTTCATTATCCCCGGCGATGAGTTCGCTTTGGGCGCGGAAATTTTCAACCAAAGCGACGATAATCTCCGGATTGATGTTGAAATTGAAAGCGCGACTCTGGATCTGGACGGCGCCGCCCGGACAGAAGCCAAGATCGGCGCGCACAGTTCGGCCAAAGTCTATTTTCCGGCCGCCGCGCCAACCAGCCAAGACTCCGGCGAGCATGTGTTTACGATCACCGCGCGCGCCGGCCAATTCCTTGACCGCGTGGAAAATCGCCTGCCGATCCGGAAAAACCAAAGCTACGAAGCCGTCGCCACGGCCGGCCGGACCAAGAATGACCGGCAAAACGAGTATCTCTATCTGCCGGCCGCGGTTCTGCCGGACCAGGGTTCTTTGGCCATTACCACCAGCGCGACTTTAGCGGTTTTTTTGTCCGACAGCCTGGAGTACCTTTTGGGTTATCCATACGGCTGCGCTGAGCAGATCGCGAGCAAGCTGGCCGCCGCGGCTTTAATCAAACAGGCAATGTCAAAAAAGAATATTAATAACTTATTAAAGGTAGACAAGATTAATTGGGAAGGGCAAGAATATTCTTTGGAAGAAGTGTTGAATCTTGGTTTAACGGCTCTTTATCAAGATCAAACCCAAGAAGGCGGGTTTGCCTATTATGCCAACGGCCAAGCTGATTTGTATTTGTCTTTGTATGTGTTGTCAGTATTTCATGATGTGGTAACGGCTGGCCAAAATGTAAATCAAGATGTCCTGGCTCGTTTGAACAAGTACTTATTGCGAGAATTTTCAATCATTGGTAGCGGCGGAACCGCGTGGTTGTCTCTTAACCAGCAATGGGAAAGAAAAATCAAAATCGCGGAAACGCTCAGCCTCTTTCCGGAATTTTTTCAGCCCAACAAAAATAACTGGAGAATCAATCAAAGCAATCCGGCCGATCCGAACACCGCTTCTTCCCTGCTGTTGTCGTTGGCCGCGCTGATGGAGCGCCGGCCTTCCGCTTTCAGCGCGTCAGACCGCGAAGCCGTGCTGAACGGCTTGCGCAACCGGATCCGGATTGACGCGCGCGGCGCGTTCCTGCCAGTGGGGAAAAATCATGATTGGCGGTCTTTTGACCTGGATGTCACCAACACCGCGCGTCTGCTCACGGTGCTGGAGCGCACCGATGCTGATGACGCCTTGTCTGACCGGCTTTTGCGTTGGATTCTGACCGCGAAGCAAAAAGACGGTTCTTGGGGATCAACCAACGCGACCGCGGTGGTGGTGAAAAGCTTTCTGGATTTTCTCCTCCGGCAGAAAGAGAACGAAGCGGATTTTTCCCTGGCCGTCAGCCTGAACGGGCAGGGCCTGGGCGATTTTTCCTTCGGCCCGGAAAATATCTTCGCCTGGGAACGGATCAAGGAACCGGTCAGCGCCTTGCGCCCCGAGCAGTTGAACAGCATCGGGTTCGCCAAAACCGCCGCGCCCGGCCGGGCGGATAATTTTTATTATGATATCGCTTTCAAATATTTCCTGCCGGCCAACGCTTTGCCGGCGCGCGATGAAGGCCTGGCCGTGGAACGGAATTTTTTCCGCCTGGCGGACGAGAAAATGACCGCGCCGCTTGATCAGGCGCGAGTCGGCGAGGTGCTCAAAGGCCGTTTGCGCCTGTCCGTGCCGGCTGACCGCGACCGCGTGCTGGTGGAAGATTTCATCCCGGCCGGGGTCGAGTTGGTCAATTTCGCCTTAGCCACGGAAAATGTCTCTTTGCTTGATGAAGCCCAGGCCAAAGCCGGCTCGGCTGGATCTGGTTCCAGCTGGCTGGACGCCAAGTCGGGCGCTGGGCCGCTCTGGCCGGAACAGGAAGAAAAGCGCGATGACCGGCTGGTCCTTTTCCTGTCTTTTTTGCCGGCCGGCACTTACGATTATTTCTATTATGTCCGGGCCTTGGTGCCGGGCAAATTCAACCATTTGCCGGCCGTGGCCGCGGAAATGTATCGGCCGGAAAATTTCGGCCGCACGGACGGCCGCTGGTTCGTGGTGGAGAAATAAGCAAGCGGATGAAATTTCGGGCAAATAAAGAAAGCCGGGTTTAAACAGTCCGGCTTTTTTTATTTTGTTGCGAAGTTGATTCAGCGATTTTTAATTTAGATATCGCTTTGATATTGAGTGCTGGATATTGGAGATGATTAATTTTCTTAAATTTTAAGGCGCTGATTTATATCACCTTGCGGCTCGTCCACAGTATCTTGCCAAGAGTATTCTTATTGGCGGTTGAACCGGACATGGATCATTTCCGAAGATTCGTCGTTTTGGGCCGTGATTTCGTAGCGGCCGGGCGCGTCCGGCGTGAAAATCAATTCGGCCGCCGGTCCGCCGATTTCTTGGCCGTTGATCCGCCATTCCACCGGCCGTTGGGCGCGCAGGGTCAGACGGCTTTCCGGCCACAAAAACTCGTCGCCGTCGTGCGGAAGCAGGATCAGCTTGTCTTCCAAAAGCATATTCAGAACCCGGTTATAATCGTCTGCCGGCAATCCGTATTCCGTGCTGTTGCCGGTTGGGAAATCTTTCAGGCCGGAAAAATCAAAAGCGCTTTGTTGATCGTAGGACGAGGCGGCCAGCAGATTCATGGCCGCCTGCCAGACGCGGCCGGCGCCCGCGGCGCCCGCGACTTCATCCATGGGCGAGCCGTCGGCGTTGCCGATCCAGACACCGACGACATAATCCGGCGTGTAGCCGATCGTCCAGCTGTCGCGGTAGTCGCGCGAGGTGCCGGTCTTGACCGCGTAATTCTGGCGCGGCAAGGCCAGGAAGCTAACCGGTCCGAATTGGTCAACGGCCGTTGATCGGTCGGAGAGGATCCGATTGATCAGCGCGACCAGCGCCGGCGGAGCAATGGTTCTCTGCAATTGGAAATTTTCCGTGGCCGGCAGGACCGTTTCTGCTCGGCTGTCGCCCAGGCGCAAGGGGGCGAGCCGGCCGTTATCCGCGAGAGCGGAAAAATAATAAGTCAAGCCCAAGAGGTCCATTTCCAGTCCGCCCAAAGCCAGGCCCAATTGGTAGTTGCCGATCGGCTGGATCGGTTTCAAGCCTAGGTCATTGGTTAGAAAATCGCCGAAATTTTTAATTCCGACAAATTCCAAAACCCGGACCGCCGGTACGTTCAAGCTGTTGGCCAGGGCGTAATGCAAATTGACCAGGCCATGGTAGCGGTAGTCGTAGTTTTTCGGATAAAAGGCCCAGCCGTTGTCCACCGTGTATTTATATTCTTTATCCATGACCAAAGTGTACGGCCGCAAGCCGGCGGCCAAGCCTTTCAGGTAGATGAATGGCTTCAAGGTTGAACCGATCGGCCTGGGCCTGATGGCCATATTGATTTGGTCGCCGGCTTGCTCGCTGTCCGGCCGCGCCGTACCGATGAGCGCCAGAAGCGTGCGATCCGGCACGCTGATCACGGCGAGGGCGCCATGGGCGGCTTTTTTTTCCGATAATAGCGCCAGGTTGTCGCGCAGGATCGAGCGCAGTGTTTTGGTTAAGTCCGCGTCTAACGATAAAGCGCAATCAATTGGGCAAACCAAGCGCAGGCTGTTCATTTCCAACATCGCTTCATCGGTCCGCGCTGAACGGAAATCGGCGCGTCGGGCTTTCCTTTCCGCGCTGTTTGGGCTCTGGTCTGTCCAGGACAGACCGAAATTTTCGGCCAAACGCCGGCTTTGTTCCGCGTTTTCCAGAGTAAAAGGATGCTGGCGGCTCGGGCTGGAGAGCGCGGCCAAAAGGGAGATGATTTCCGCTTCGTTCAGATTAGCCGTTGGTTTTTGAAAGAATAATTGCGCCGCCTCCGCCAAGCCTTGCGTTTGTTCGCCGAAGTAAGCGGTGTTGGCATGCATCGCGAGGATGGCTGGCTTGGATAAACGGGCTTCCAGACAAAGCGCCAGTCCGGCTTCTTTGATTTTGTTTTTCAGGTTTCTTTGGTTCTCCTGGCCGAGCAGGTTTTTCGCCAGTTGCTGGGTGATGGTGCTCGCGGCCAGGTTTTCGCGGCCCAAGAGCCAATTTTTTACGGCCCGCGCCAGGCTGGCCGGATTGAGGCCGATATGATAGGGAAAATATTTGTCTTCCCGCCGCCGGACCCATTGCGCCCAAAGTGGCGGCGCTTCATCCAGGTAGACGGAATAATAACCTTTGTGGTTCGGTTGAAGGCTCAGGAGCCGTCCTTGCCGGTCAAAAATGCGGACTGAGGCCAGGTGTTCATATTTTTCCAGGGCCGCGCGGACAAAAAATCCGGACATCGCGTAGAAAAGCAGGGTGCAAACCGCGGCCCCGGCCATCAGCCACAGCCCGGTTTTGAAGATCGGCAGATTTTTGCCTTCAGGATAAATATTTTTCGCCATAGATATGAAAAATCATCTTCGTCCGTGGCCTTCGCTATATATTTTTATACTTAGCCTTCGGGCCATATCACATAGCCAATATCGGATATTGCGCGTCGGATATTGGATGATATCTATTATATCATAGCCAGTCCGGCCAAGCGAGATTGGCCGAATAGGACATTTCTAAAAAACGCCAAATAGGACATTTCTATAAAACTTTTACACATTACCCCAGACTCTTGAAAAAAATCGGTTTTTGTGCTAAGGTTTTTTAATCCTGTAAAAAAATCAGCCTAATTCTGTCATATTTTGTTTAATTTTAAATAAAAAATAGTATTAAAAAACTATTAATATTTGTCTTATGATGAAAAAAACTTTACCCCTGATCCTGGCGGCGGTCATGTTCAGCACTTTGGCTTTGCCGTCTCTGGCTTTGGGCAAAGAGCCGAGTTTCAAGTACCGCTCCACGGTCTTCGGCTTGGGCGTCAATGAAACCAGGCAGAACGTGAACGAGATTGTCAAAGAAAGCAATTATTTTTATGACAATCAGAGCATCTATTTTTTGACCCGGATTTTCGCCATTGACAGTGTGGACAAGTTCCAGTTCCGGCACGAAGTGCAGGACCAAAACGGCCGCGTGGTCAAACGTTTTGATTCCCGCGTGTTCGCGCCCCAGCGCTATTTCTGGCCGGAAGTCTATCATTGGGATGTCATCCATTCCCTGCCCGGCGGCGAATACCAGATGAAAGTCTATATCCGTATGGACGAGCAGGCTTTCCGTCTCCATGACACCAAGACTATCCAGGTTATTTCCGGCCAATACAACGGCCAGCGCGCCGCGGCCGGCGCGAGCCATTACCAGGACTATAATTATTATGCTTATGGCCAATCCGGCCAATACTGTTCTTATTGCGGCCGTTATATCTGCCAGCCCAAACCGGGCTATAAATTGGTCTGGACCAGGACTGGCCGCGATGTCTATAATACGAGCGGCTACGAATACGCTTTCCGCCAGGAAAAAAATGTTTTTGACCAGAATGAGCCGGTGAGCGTGATGACCAAATTGACCGATATCAGCCAGGTGGAATCTTTCCAAATCAAGCACGAGGTTTTGCTGAACGGCCGCCGTTTCTATGACAGCAAGATTTCGCCGGTCAAAAAGCCCGATTACGATTTTTGGTATGTTAATTATTCCGATACCTATTTCAACCGCCTGCCTTCCGGCCAGCACACCATCAACACTCTGATCAGCCTGAACGGCGGCGCGTTCCAGAAAATCGGTTCCACCGTGGTTACGGTCAAAGGCGCGCAGGTCCAGCGGGACGTGATTTGCGCCGGCAGCGGCCAGGGCGACAACGGCGCTTGCGTGAACATTGACCAGAAATCCGTTTTCCAGAGCTATGAGAACGTGATCGTGGTGACCAATTTTTCCCGTTTGTCCGGTTTGGATTCCCTGACTGTCCGGCACGATCTTTACCGCCGCGGCGACAGTCAGCCGTTCTTGAGCAAGGAAGTGCCCACCCAATATCCGAACGGGAGTTACTGGGGGCGCGTCCATCTGGCGAGCGACTTCGGCCGTTTGGCCGCGGGCGATTACGAGGTCCGCGTGCAATTGTCCGTGGACGGCAACAGTTTCCGCGAGATTGACCGCGTCGGCATCCGGGTCCAAGGCGCTTACGGCTACCGCCCGGGCGAACCGGCTTTCAACACGCCGCACCAATATTCGGATTTCGTTTATGACGGCACCCGGACTGGCGCCCGATACTAATCGTTATCCTGCCTAGACTTTTATATAGCGCTCCGCCTAATCGCGGGGCGCTTTTTTATTTTTGCTTAATAAAGAAAATTTGTGTTATAATATAAAATAATCAAGCATTCCAACCCGACTAAAATCTGATCTCCTTAAAAAATTCTTCACCTCCTAGGAAATCGTCGTCGCGTAGAATAATTTAGTGATCAGTTAATCAGTGATTATGAATTTTTTGCCGGATTGGGTATTGGTTGGATATTGAGCGTTGAATATCGGCTGTTTAATTTATTCCCGATCTGATGACAAAGAGAGAGAAGGGCGAAGCCGAGCAAAAGCGAGGCGGGGGTGAGTGATTCATCCCTATCCACTCTTATAATAAGGGGAGGAGAAGGAGAAAAAAGAAAATGAGGGAGAAAGACCATATTTAATCTCCCCTTGGCAAGGGGAGATGTCCCGCTTGAGGCGGGACAGAGGGGTTTGACCCCGCTTCATATGACAATAATCTATAATAAACGGTTGCAGAAAAAACGCCGCCAATTTTTAAGAAAAAATTGTACTCCAGCCGAAAAATTCTAATGGCCAAAACTTAATAAAAATAAATTAAATGTCCGTTTCCGCCGCCAATACGGTATCGGCCATTATATTGCTGATTTTTGTTGTCCGCGGCAGAAGTTGGTTATTGAAATAGACGGTTCTGTTCATAACGGACAGGAACAAAAAAGTTATGATCATGACAGGGCGCAGGATATTGAGGCATTGGGTTTTGGGGTATTGCGTTTTAACAATTCGGAAGTAATAAATCAAACTAAGCAAGTAATTGAAAAAATAAGGCAAAGATTAAAATGAAATCATTCTTGCGCAAAAAAATTTTTCAACTGATTATCATTTTCAGCTTGTTGGCGATTCCGGCGCTGACCGCCTATTTTTATTTCACTCGCGGCGCCCGGATGGCCGCGGCCACCTGGTGGAACGAGTCCTGGACTTACCGCCAGGCCATTACGGTTACCAACAACGGTTCGGCGCAAAGCAATGTCTATGTCGCCTTGACCCTTGATACTAAAACCGCTTCCACCAGCATGCAAAGCGACTGCGGCGATTTCCGTTTCACGGCCCGGAACGGCGAAGTGCTGGCCCATTATCTCATGTCCGGCTGCCGCACGGCCGCCAATGTCATCCAGGTCAATTTTAACAGTTTTCCGATCGGTGCGCAGACGATTTATTTTTATTACGGCAATATGTCCGCTCCGGACGGCTTCAGTCCGGCTGGCTTCAGCCTTGAAGCTTCCGATTACACCATCGGCAATGTCCAATCCGCCGAGACCGGGCCCGGTCCGGTCGGCTACTGGCCATTTGACGAAGGTTATGGCGAGATCGCGCACGACGAAACCGCGCACAAAAATGACGGCACCATCAACGGCGCGACCTGGCAGGATGAAAGCATGTGCGTGAGCGGTAAGTGTTTGTGGTTTGACGGGGTAAGTAAATATGTACAAATATCGGATAGCAATAGTTTACATGTTGAGAATTTTGCATTGTCCTTTTGGGTTAAACCTGTTTCCTGGACAACTGACTCTAACCCACGCCTGCTATCAAAGCGTAATTCAGAATCAACCATGGATTGGGATTTATATTATAACCAAGGTAATTATTTAAGAATGAATGTTGGTGAAAATGCGTCTGGGGCTGTATTTAATGCTTTAAGCATAAGTTTACAAACATGGCATAATATTGTTGCTGTAAAAAATAATAATGATTATTTTTTATATGAAAATGGCGTTCTTATTGAATCAGTAACATTTGGAGGATCTTGGATGGATAGTGATGATATTTTTATAGGAAGTTATGAAAATGGCACTGATCGTTGGTTTCACGGCTTCATTGATGAAGTAAAAATCTATCCTTATGCCCGCACGGCTGACCAGATCAAACAAGACTATAATGCCGGGCGCGCGGGTATCAAATCCAGCCAAGGCGTGTCCGCGGCTTTCGGTTCCCGATCCGCTTCTTGGCTGACTGACGGATTGGTGGGGTATTGGCAGATGGATGAGAGCGCGACCACTTCCGGCGCGCTTGATGCGAGCGGGAACGGGAATGATGGGACATATTATGGCTATGCTTCAACCACTGGCGGGAAATTCGGAAACAACGGAGTTTTTGACGGAAGCGAAGATGGCGGTTCAATTAATATTTTATCCAATAATAGCAATTCCAATATTGGTCCTATGTCAATTTCATTATGGGTAAAGGCGGATAGTTTTGGTTATGTAGGACAAGGTTATTTAATCTCAAAAGCAGATTTTTCCGACCATGGCTGGGCATTACAGTATGTAACAACAAATAGCATAATTAGCTTTTGGTCCAGTTTTAGCGGGGATAATTTGGTTGTAAACTATAACAGCCAAGCAGAATTAAATAAATGGCTAAATTTTATTTTAGTTTGGGACGGAACAAACCAGGCGGAGATGGTTAATCTTTATAAGAACGGAACATTACTTCAACCCACATCCATAACAAACGGTAGAGGCGTTAAAGGTGATGATAGTAATGAAAAATTAACAATTGGGAATTTATACAACGATGGTTTATATAATCGTGCTTGGGATGGCCAGATCGATGAAGTTCGCATTTACAATCGCGCCCTTTCCCCGGACGAAGTACGGCGGCTTTATGAATGGGCGCCCGGGCCGGTGGCGCATTGGCGATTTGACGAAAAAAGCGGCACCACTGCTTTTGATAGCGCGGCTTCAACGACTTGGAGCGGGGGCAATCATGGCAGTTTTGGTGCTGGCACCGCCGCGCCAACTTGGGCAAAAGGAAAATATGGCGGTAGTTTAGAATTTGACGGCAATAATGATTATGTTTCAATTAGACCACAGAATTATCCAAGTATTACTGTTAGTGGATGGTTTTATCGTGAAATTTCGGATAATGTAAATGCTGACGCTATTTTTGGCGGTTGGCGTTGGAACAGTGATACCCAATTACAAGAGGGTTATGATCTGCGTTTTTATCAAGGCAACCCTAATTTGTTAGATTGGATATTAGTGACAAAAGATTCTTCTGGTTTTAAAACACAACAATCAGCTGTTTTTGACTTGAAAAGTACACAATTTAATAAATGGCACAGTGCTGTTGGTGTTTATGATTCTTTTACTGGCGTTCAATCGTTATTTGTGAACGGAATATTACGTTCAACGGTACAACATACACCTGGTAATACTATTGTTCCTTTTTTTCAATATACTGATATGAGAATTGGGTATTCGCGCGTTAATAGCGGTTATTTCAACGGCCTCATTGACGATGTCCGCATCTATAACTACGCCCGGACCCAACGCCAGATCACTGAAGACATGCTGGCGGGCAATTCTCCTTTGGGCGCTCCCCTTCTCCACCTCAGATTTGACGAAGGCTATGGCGCGCTGGCCCAGGACGAAAGCCGCTTCAACAAAGATTTCACGCTGTCCGGCGCGAGCCATCGGACCCTGAACGGCCTTGAAGGTTCGGCTTTCCAGGGCGGCGACAACCGCCGCGCGGCTGATGACGCTGATGACGCTGAACTGGATTTCGCGGCCGCCACTGATTTTACTTTGTCCGCTTGGATAAAATACGGCCCGGCCAATCCGGCCGCCACGGAATATATCATTCACAAACAAGACGGCAATGAAGGTTATTCTTTGTCTTTAAACAGCGCCGGCGCCCTGGCCTTCGGCATCGGCGACACCTCTTCCGCTTCTTTTCCCGAAGACAGCGCGCTTTCCAGCGGCCGGGATTATGCGGACGGCCAATGGCATCATGTGTTGGGCGTAAAAACAT
The DNA here is from genome assembly GCA_002771615.1 of Candidatus Falkowbacteria bacterium CG23_combo_of_CG06-09_8_20_14_all_49_15. Taxonomy (GTDB): domain Bacteria; phylum Patescibacteriota; class Patescibacteriia; order Patescibacteriales; family UM-FILTER-48-10; genus UM-FILTER-48-10. Next base: position 2,106 of record PCSD01000050.1, on the reverse strand, counting down.
CAAACACCAAAATAGAATTATACGTTGACGGGGTATTGGCCGGATCCGATACCTCATTGGCCGCGGACGGCACTCTGGCCAATGCCGGAATTTTCTACATCGGCGATGCCAATGCCACGGATGGCACGGATGAATTCCAGGGATTGATTGACGATGTCCGCGTCTATGGCTTTGCGGCCAACCTGGACGACATCAAGCAATTGGCCAACCGCGGCCAAGCGGTCGTTTTCGGCTCCACCGGCTCAGTCCCAGCCGGTTCCGCCACTTCCAGCCAAGCCGCCAGCTTGGTTTACTGCGTCCCGGGTTCGGGCGACTATTGCGCTCCGCCAGTGGCGGAATGGAAGTTTGACGAAAAGGCCGGCACCACCACTAATGACACAAGCGGAAATGGTAATGACGGACAATTTGTCAGCCAGGATTCAAGTCCGCAATGGACCAGGGGCAAGTTCGGCAATGCCCTCCAGTTTGACGGGGTGGATGATAAAATACTTGTTGCGGCCAACGATCCAATCAATAATTTGGAACAGATGACAATTTCCGCTTGGGTTAAAGCTGAGAGTTATGGAGAGGGAAGTTTGGAATTTATTGTGTCTAAAGAATATAACTCAAATAGCGGTTGGTATAGTCGAATAGCCCTGTCTTACTCAAATTTGAATTTTATTATGGATTATGACGGTGCTAATGATTTGTTGGCCGCTTCCGCGCAAAACAGTTTTACTTCCGACAATTTTAATTCTTGGCACAACATATCAATTGTTTGGGATGGAAGTAATTTGGCTAGCGGCGTTACATTTTATCGGGACGGCCAAGCGCTTGGCCATATGACTTCAGTAGAATCGGATGGCGTTGGCAGTCGGGTATCTGACGCAACCAGCGCTTTGAATATAGGCAATAATTATTTTCAGGGTCGTACTTTTGACGGTTCAATTGATCAGGTCCGTATCTATAATTACGTCCGCACGCCGGCGCAAGTCGCGTGGGAATACAACCAGGGCAAGCCGATCGCGCATTGGCGTTTTGATGAATGCCAGGGCGGGACCATCCATGATGAATCCGGCAATGGCCGGCACGGCCAGCTGTATTTGGGCGCCTCGGATGTCATTGCCACCGGCACCTGCGCCAGCTCGTCTGCTTCTTTCTGGTACAACGGCCGGACCGGCAAATATCACAGCGCCGGCAGTTTTGACGGGGCGGATGATTATGTTAATATCGGCGATACTAATCTCAATATCAACACGGTGGCTTTTTGGCTTAAGCCCGAAAGTACAACTGAAAATATAATTGATCTGGATGGCGGTACGCATTATATAATTATCACGGACGGCATAATTTCCGCTCCCGGCTTTGTTAATCCGGTTATTTATATTGATGGCCTGTCCACTAATCGTTTAGACACAAATTGGCGGCATATTTTAATCAAGACCGCGACCGCATTTGAGGCAAGCAATTTAACAATCGGCAAGCGTGGAACGAATTTTTTTGACGGCCTGATTGATGATGTCAAAATCTGGAATTACGCCTTGACCGATGAACAGGTGAAAACAGAATACAACGGCGGTGCAGTCAGGTTTGAATGATCGGCAGGCTTTGCTAATTTTTTATCAAGGAGGGATGAACACGGGATTATTCAAAAATAAATATCGGATCAATTCAATCCGTCTGCCCGGATATGATTACCGGCAAAACGGATATTATTTTGTGACGATTTGCGCGTTTCAACGGCAATCATTTTTTGGCAGGATTGACAATGGTCTGATGATATTGAACGGCATCGGCTGCATCGTTGCCCGGGAATTATTGCAAACCCCGGCCATCCGGCCGTCTGTCCGTTTGGATGCCTGGATGATTATGCCCAATCACATACATTTTATTTTGGCCATTGATTATGAATATCCACCCATTGTTGATTTGGTTGCGACCATGACGCCAATGACGGATGTGTTATTCGGCAAAACACCAACCGCTGGTACATCAATGGTTGGGACGCCCATTGTTGAAATGCCCGTTGTTGGGACGCCCATTATTTCGACGCCCGTTGTTGAAACGCCAACCGTTGGGACGCCCGTTGTTGAAACGCCAACCGTTGGGACGCCCGTTGTTGGGACG
>PCSD01000018.1 GCA_002771615.1 Candidatus Falkowbacteria bacterium CG23_combo_of_CG06-09_8_20_14_all_49_15 | reverse complement strand
ATGGCTATAATTTACCGAACCTTATTGAAAAAATACTAACTAAGTATTAGCGGTGCTATACAAGCCCCAACATTTAAAAATATTATACCACAAAAACCTTGAAAAATAAAAAACCGGATAAAAAATCCGATTTTTCACAAAAATACAATAATAAACTGGCCTTTTAATTCTCTGCATTACCTTTTTAAGCGAAACGGCGGATAACTCCCCGCACCACGCCCTGGATTAGGGGATCTTTGTAAAATAGTGGCTTCATGCTGGCATTGGCGGGCTGGAGGCGGATACGGTTGGCTTCGCGGTAAAACTTTTTCAAGGTAGCATAAGCGTTATTCAGCAAGGCCACGACCACATCACCGTTCTGCGGAGAAGGGTTCCTTTCCACAATCACAAAATCACCGTCCAAAATCCCATCTTCAATCATTGACTCCCCTCTGACTTTCAAAACATAGCTGTTGGCCGCGTCCGAAACAAAATCGGCCGGCACCGCGATGGTTTCGCGGTTTTCCACCGCTTCAATCGGCTCGCCAGCCGTAATCAAGCCCAAAAGCGGAAGTTCCAAGGCTTTGGCCCAATCCGCCTCAGCTGGCACCAACTCAATTGATCTGGCCTCATTGGGGCTTATTTTCAAAAAACCTTTCTGCCGTAAATTATCCACATGCGCGTGGATCGTGGCCGGGCTGGACAGGCGGAAATGATCGCCGATCTCCCGATAGCTGGGCGCATAGCCGGCGCGATCCATAAATTCATTGATGAAGTCAAGGATTTCCCTTTGCCTTTTGGTTAAATTTTTTCCCATATGCTTGAAGCTATAATTAATAAGCTTTATCGCCGACCGGCTCGCGGTCATGGCCGGTGGCTTGCCGGTATTCAGCGCTGGCATTTTGCGTGATTATATAAACCCTTTCGTCTTGTTCGTTTTTTACCAAAATGCCTTTTGCTCCCCGTTTAAACTTAAACCAAGCTTTCTTTTCGTATCCTCTTTCCAGGGGCAAATCCACCGGTTCCGGCTGCCAGCGATCCCACTTCCCGGATTGCAATGATTCAATCCTGGCCCAGCCGGTTAGCGGTAAATTATTGCCCTGGCTTTTATTCCCCCATAATCGCAATTGCGTGCCGGCCGGCATGCTGATGGGCAAAACCAGCTGTTTTTCCCAAAAAAATGATTCAAATATGCCCGCCTGCTTAATCTGCTGCGCCTGGGCGGAAGTATAAAATTTTTCCAATTCTTTTTGGCTGATATTTTTTACGCTGAAATTCGCTCCGCCGCACATATAATTTTGCTTAAAGATTATATATATAGTATATACGAACAAAAAACGAAAGTCAAGCCGAAAAAAATATCTAGTTTCTAATCATAAATCACAACTGTGGATAACTCCGATATTTTTCATTTCTATTTTTAATCTTGCTTCAAATATTCTTTAATGCCTCAATATGTTTTTTCCCCAGGCAGAATCTATGCCGGCGATAAAAGGCCAAAGTGCGTGGCGACGCCGATGGCGCATATAAAATCAGCCATTGGCGGCCTTTCCCCTTCATTATAGCGATAAATTTTTTCAGCAAAACAGAACCGATGCCTTGGCCGCGCCGCTCCTTTTCTACGGCTAATTCCCAAACCATTGCCCCTCCATTCCGCAATGGCTCGGCGACCAAAGCGCCGACCAGCAGGCCTTCGTCTTCTGCGACCAAAAAATAATCATCTTTCAGGTAAGCGGCTAAAAGCGCAACGGTAAAATACTGGCCGTTGGCCAGGCTTAATTCCGGCAGGCGGAACAATTTTTCAATGGCGGCCAAATCCTTGCTGGCCGCTGGCCGGATTGTTATTTTCATAAAAATAATGATTGCCAAGAATAAAAAAATTATCTTAAGTCCGAAACAAGCCTTTCAAAGCCAGCCGTATTCAGCCAAAAATTGGCGGGGTGATTATTTAAAAATCGCTCAATCTCTTTTCTTTGCGTGTTTATCTTGCCGCCCTGCCCATTGCCACCCAATAAAATATTAGAATATTTTCCATCTAAGAATGATATATATGACACTCCGTTATTTTCTGATAGATTTAAAATTTCAATCAATTCTGAAATCTGCTTGTCTTGTTCACCTCCGGAAGTATTGAGATGTTTAGCTTCACAAAGTAAAATTATATCTTTCGCCTTGATTATCAAATCAAGAGTTTTGTTTTGTTTTTTTGTTTTTATTTTTACTTTTAAATTTTTGCGGACATTTTTCAAGCTGAATTTTTTGGAAAATCTGACTACGCAATAATCGGTGCTGAAAAAATCATCCCAACCAAAAACTTCGTTAAATCCTTGCTTTTTCAAAATATGAATCAGCTTATTTTCGCCGCACTTTCCTTTTTTACGCGATGAATTCGCGTCCAATATCGCCTGCACCCACTCTTCTGGCGCGATTTCATTCAGCACTCTTTTGGCAAAATATTTTTCAGTAATTTTTTTCAATAGTTTGATTTCATTTTTTGCCCCTTCTAATATATTGTCGCAAGCATTAACAAAACAAGCGAATTCAGAACAGTTCGAATACTTACCGATATTTTTTGATAATTCCAAAAAATATTTATTGATTACTCTTGCTTTTTCTTTTTTAATCTGCAATGTTCTTATGGTAATTAAAATATTCTTTATCTCCACGGTATTTTTGATGTATTTATTCAGATCGGGATGTTTTTCTTCAAATACATAAAAGTCATCAAGCAATTTTTCTTGATGACTTTTTGATATTTTATAATAATACAGGTTGTCTCGAATTTTTTTCATAATAAATCATATTTAAAAACTTGTAAGCGAAGTCAAATGATATTCTTTTGCGATTATTGTCTCTAAAATTCGTCAGAAAGAAAGAAAAATATTTTTCCCGCTTAGCCGACAGTTCGTCATTAAATTTTTTCATTAGCTCGATCTGCTCATTGATTGGAACTTCATTTTTAAAAATTAAATGGGCCATGTTGCGCGAAGTATTTTTTCCGACCAAACCGGAAATTTTATATTTTCTGATATCTTCAAGCTGAATTTTCTTGCCGTTTTTACTGTCGATCGCTCGTAAAAATAAAATATTCTTTTCGAGCAAGTCCTTGATATTATCGCTTAATTTGATAACTTTCTTATCTTTGATATTCTGCAAGGCGATTTCCATTTCATATTCTCCTGATTTTAGATAATCTTCCGTTAAACGAAAAATACCCAACTCATTTTTGATTTTTTTGATTTGATAAACAAAGTCCCCTCCGAATTGCCAGCCATATTGCTTTTCAAGGGTCAATTTGATTTTTTTATTTCCAGGATAAATCGTTGTGTCAAGAGTAAGGCTGTTAAACGGTTTCTGCTTTCTCTTGAAATAAAAAGAAATGACATTATATGTAGTATCGTTAAAAACTTGCTCAGAAAAGATATTTAACTTGATGATTGCGAATCTATCAAAAAATAATTCTCTGATTTTCTTGGAATTTTCAGCGCATAAAAAATTTAGTGGCACAATCAATATGCCCTCCTCGCAATCTAAAATCGAACGGATTGAAATCTGGTATAAATCTTCAAAAACGTTATTTGCGCCGGAAAAAAATTTTTCTTTTATTTCTTTGCTGGCTTTGTTTTTATTTAAATACGGCGGATTAGTGCAGACGAATTTATAATCTTTCGGCAAATTTATGGAATCGTTAAAAAAAACATTTTTCCCGTCAATATATTTTTTATCGCAATCAAAACCGATTATTTTTTTGCCATTATTATTCTTTGCCCAATTTAACAAATCCTGGTTTCCAGCAAAAGGATCGGAGATTTCTTTATTTGCCACAAAACCACCGAATCCCTGAAGGATATAATCTGAATTTGTGGTAAAAAATTGGCCTAAATTTCTTTTTTTTACATTCGCGTTCATTTTGATATTTTAACACATTTTCTAAAAATACAAAAATGCCGTCTAGCCGCGACGGCCGCGGATTTTTAATCCGTCTTCCGGAAGCCGATCCGGTCCGGCGCCGCTTTGTCCAGGCCATATAAAAGGCCGGCGCGCACGGTATAATCGCCATAGCGGTCATTGATCTTGTCCATGGCCAGGGCCAGGCGCCGCAAGCGTCCGTCGGCCCAGAATGACAATTGGCCGGACATGGGCCGAAGGCGGAAAACGGAAACGGCCAGCATCCGCACGGGCAAAAGAATCTTTAAAGGAGAAAACCACAGGCTAATTTCCCGAAAAATTTCTTCATCCGTGAACAAAGCTTGTCTCGTCCTCCACCTCCGACCGGCTCCACCGCCGCCCGCGTAAGCGCAAAAGGCCGCCATCCCGGCCGCTTCCCGGCCGGACGCGCGCAAACGGCGGCCGGTCTTCGCGCACAATTTGTATAACATGGGCCAAAGATAGTCCTTGTCAGTCGTTTTCCGGGGCAGACAATAAGAATGGCCGAGGCTTTTCGCTTCCGTCCGGCCGGCCGATACCACGGTTATTTCCCGCCCATTCACATTGGCCCACAAATAATAACCGGCCAAGCCGAAAGCGCGACGCAAAACAGCCGGATCCGACCTTTTCAGAGATAACAAATCGTGGATACCAAGCTCGCGCAGGCGGGCGGCTGTCCGTTCCGCGATGCCCCAGGCCTCGGTCAGAGCCCGGCCGCGCAAAATTTCCTCCAAGCCGGCCTGGCTCGCGATCAAAAGCCGGCCCTTCTTGGGCGCGAGATCAGAAGCGAACTTGGCCAGCCACTTCGTCCAGGCAATGCCCGCGGAAGAATACAGCCATTCCCCGACTTCTTGCCTGATCTCTTGCTGAATTTTCCGGCCGATATTGTCCGCCTCTTGATAATCCTTGGCCCAGCCGGTCAGATCCAAAAAAGATTCGTCAATGGAATACGGCTCCACCCGGTCGGTATAACGGTTTAAAATCTGGCTGATCGCGGCGGTCACAGAACGGTATTTGGCCGGTTCATTTTCCACCAAGACAATGCGCGGGTCCAAGCGCCTGGCCTCCTGGACCCGGCAACCGGTCCTGATGCCCCGCGCCTTGGCTTCCATGGAAGAAGCGATCAGGCAGCCGCGCGGCGACAAGTATGAACAGACGCCGACCGAACGGCCGCGCCAAAAAGGATTCGCCTGCTGTTCCACGCTGGCAAAATAGGAATTCATGTCAATGTGTAGGATAATC
>PCSD01000060.1 GCA_002771615.1 Candidatus Falkowbacteria bacterium CG23_combo_of_CG06-09_8_20_14_all_49_15 | reverse complement strand
AAATTATATATATTATGTTATTATCTAAATCATTTTTTATGTGGTATAATCTAAACTATATTCCGTTTTCACCTATGGCCAACCCATATCTTCCAAAAAAGTTATTGAAAATATTTTTTGTCGGCGCAGGGCTAACTTTGCTGGCCCTAATTTTTCTTGTTTATCACGGACAATTGCCGATCCGAAATTGGTTTTCTTTCTGGCCGCGGGCAGAAGAACGCCCGACCGGAACCTATCCCAAGCTGGCTTTGTATTGGACTTCGCCTTTCATGACCTTGGAGCAGGCCCAGCAGGCCTCCCGCTATGATTTAATCGTGGCGGATATGGAAAATATGATCAATAACCGCGCCAGTTTGGCCGTAATCAAGAATATCAATCCGCGCGCGAAGCTTGTTGCTTATGCCAATCCGATGGAATTTTTTAATTATATTGATCCGACCGCCCGTCCCTTACAGGCCCAAATGATAAACGCCGCGGCCCTGGGCGGCAACCGCTGGCGCTTGCGCACGCCGGCCGGCGGTCCGGTCATTTTTTATCCCGGCATGTCCATGAATAACCTGAGCGACTGGTGTCCGGCCGTGAACGGACAAAAATGGAACGAATACAGCGCCAATTTTTTTCTCCAGCGGGTCTTGTTCGATCCGATCTGGGACGGCTTTTTCCTGGATAACGCTACGGAAAATATCAGCTGGATTTATAACGGCTGGATTGACGCGGACAACAATGGCCAGCCGGATGATCCAATGGCCCTGGATAAGAGCTGGCAGGCCGGCATCTCTCGGTTTTTGCAGGTCATTATGGATGCCAAAGGCAAAAATTTTATTCTGATCGGCAATAAAGGCTCGCTGGCCTTTTTGGATCAGACCGGCGGCAAGATGTTTGAGCATTTTCCCAATGATTATCTGGGCGACAAGAAGGACAACGGCTGGTGGCAGAGCATGTCCAATTACGCTCAGACCGGTCCTTATTCCATCCTGAACGCGGAAGAAAAACAAGGCCGCCAATATTGGCAGTTCGTTCTGGCCAGCACCTTGATGGGAGATGGATATTTTTCCTACGGACAGAACAATTTGAGCTGGTTTAATGAATATCGCCCGCTCGGCCAGCCTGTGGCCGCGGCGAAAAAAGCCGGGGATTGCTGGGAAAGGCAATTCACCCAAGGGAAAGTCCGGGCTTGCCCGAAAAATCAGACCGGACAGATAACATATGACCGAAAATAATAATTCATCAATAAGGATTTTTTCCGCTCTTGGCCTGTGGACCGTGATTTTGGCCGCGCTGGTTGTTTTGGCCTTGGCTCTTTTCTGGCTCCCGCCCGGGCTGGCCGTCGCTCTGCTTGGCGGCTTGGCGTTAGCCGGGTTTTTTACAGTCCGTTTGGAATACGGACTGTTCGCATTGATTTTTTTCTTGCCCGCCATTCATCTGACTTTTTCCGTTCATGGCCTAACGATCAATATTGTGGAGATCATCGGTTTATTGGCTTTGTCGGCTTTGGCCGCCCGGATCTTTTTTGATTTCTGGCAGAATCGTTCCATCCGCTTGTCTTGGCCCGTGTTCTGGCCATTTTTTCTTTTTTTCGCCGTTGCTTTGGTTTCCGCGTTGATCTCCGGCCAGCCCGGCGCGTCCGTTTGGTACGCGTTCCGCTGGATTCTGTTTTTTTATCTGGTCTATATTTTTCTGCCCTATAATTTGATTTTTTACCAGCGCGATCCGGACGCTTCGCGGTCAGTCCTCAAAAAGGCTTTGGCAGTTTTTCTCGCTTCCGCGGCCTTGGCGGCGGCCGGCGGATTTTTTTCCCTTATTGGCCAGGATTTTTTTCAGGAATTCGTCCGCGTTAAACCGCTGGCCATTTTCGGCGCGTATCCGCTGGGCGACAATCACAATCTTTTGGTGGAGATATTTCTGCCGGCGATTTTTTATTGTCTGGCCTTGGAAAACTTATCCGGGAAAACGGGCCGGAAAATCTGCCGTCTGCTGCTGGTTTTTCTGTCGGTGGCCTTGTTGGGCACTTTTTCCCGCGGCGGCTGGCTCGCGCTTGGTCTGGTTAGCTTCGTTTATCTGGCCATTTTTTATCGGCCGAACTGGAAAAAAATCATTTTTCCGGCCCTGGGCGCGGCCGCGGTTTTTTCCCCGTTGCTGGCTTATATGTATTTCCAGCAGACGACCAGCCGGGTCGCGGTGAGTTCTTTGGACAGCCGCGTCGTGATGACCATGATCGCCTGGGACGGTTTTAAGGAAAAAAAGCTGTTTGGCCAAGGACCCGGGCAGTACATCAATTTGGTGGACAAGAGCATCCGCTTTAAAGCTAAATTCGGGGAGCCCTTGGACGCGCACGGACTCGGACAGAAAATTATTTCCGAAAATGGCCTGCTCGGCGTTCTGACTTTCGCGTTTTTCGCGCTCTTGATCGCGCGCCGTTTTTGGGCGGCGGTCAGAAAGCATCAGTCTGACTGGCCTTGGCTCGCCGGCGTTATTCTGGCCGCCGCCGGAATTTTTTTCTACGAATTCTTTAATACTTCCTATTATAAAGGCAAATTGTGGGTGCCGATCGCGATCGCGCTGGCGGCCGCGGCCTGGGCGGAAAAACAAGAAAAATATGAAGCCAAAAATTAAAATCGTCTATCTGACGCCTTGGCTTTTTGCCGGCGGCGCGGAACGGATGCTTCTGGATCTTCTGAAAAATCTGGACCGTGATCGTTTTGAACCATATTTGATCACCATTAAGCCCGCGCCCGCGCCTTTTCTCTGGTCCGACGAACTTAAGCGGTTGAACATTCATATATATAATATCGGCCAAAGCACCCGCTGCGGTTTATTGACCATCTATCGGCTTTGGCGCATTCTCCGGAATTTAAAGCCGGATATCGTGCATACCCAGCTTTTTCTCGCTGATTTTTACGGCCGTCTGGCCGGCCGTCTGGCCGGTTGCCGGAATATCATCTCCACCGAGCATAATCTTAACCAAGCCGAAGGATATTTGAAGCAAAGGCTGAAAAGGCTCAGCGCGCCACTCGCGCGCCGGGTGGTTTGCGTTTCGCGGACGGTGGCCGATTATGCTTCCCGGCATGAAGGCCTGGAAGCCGGCCAGATCAAAGTCATTTACAATGGCGTGCCGGCTGAAAAATTTTATTACCCGGGGCGGACCTATGAAGACCGCGTTTGTTTGAAAATTGGCGCTGTGGGACGTTTGACCAAACAGAAAGGTTTTGATTATTTGATCTCCGCGGTCGCTCTTTTGCCGGCGGATAAATTCTCTTTGGAGATCGCCGGAGAAGGCGAAGACCGTCCGTTTCTGACCAAGCAGATCCAAGCCCTGGATTTGTCCGGCCGGGTGAGATTACTCGGGCCTTTGGCCGCGGTCGGCGAGTGGCTGAAAACTGTGGATATTTTCGTGATGCCGTCGCGCTGGGAAGGCTTGGGCTTGGCCGCGCTGGAGGCCGGTTTATCCGGCTTGCCAATCATCGCTTCCGCGGTGGACGGCTTGCAAGAGATCATCGCGGACGGACGGGACGGAATCTTGTTTCCAGCCGGCAACGCGGAGGCGCTGGCGCGCGCCATTGAATTGTTGGCCGCGGATCCAAAACGGCGCGCCGTTTTGGGGCGGGTTTGGCAGGAAAAAGTCAGAAATAATTTTACAGTCAAAAAAATGTCTGCCGCCTATGAAATTTTATATTTTTCCTTGCTTAATCTTCCGGCTGATAATTTAAAATAGATGAAAATACTTTATATAAACAAGTATCATTATCTCAAGGGGGGAGCCGAACGCGCTTATTTTGACACTGCCGGACTTTTTGCCCGCGCCGGCCACGACTTGGCTTTTTTCAGCACCCGCCATCCTTTGAATCGTCCGTCCCGCTGGCAAAAATATTTTTTGCCGGAAGTGGATTATAATCGCGAGCATACTTTGGGACAAAAAATTCGCGCGGCCGCCAAAATCATCTGGAACCGCGAGGCAAAAAGCAATTTGTCCGCCTTGGTCAAGAATTTCCGGCCGGAGATCGCCCATCTCCATAACATCTACCATCAGCTTTCGCCGTCCGTCATTGCCGCTCTCAAACAGCAAGCCGTGCCGATCGTCATGACTTTGCACGATTACAAATTGATCAGCCCGAATTATCTGCTCCTGAACCGCGGCCGGATCTGGGAGGCCAGCCGTCCGCGCCGCTATTGGCGCTGCGTGCGTGATCGTTGCGTTAAAGATTCATATGGCAAGAGCTTGGTCTGCGCCCTGGAAGCCTATCTTCATCATTTTTTTCATGCTTACGGAGGAGTAGATGCTTTCATCTCTCCCAGCCGATTCTTGATTGAAAAATTTCGGGAATACGGCTTTAGCCATGAAATCATCCATCTGTCCAACCCCTTATTCTTCCATCCGCCTTTGCCTTCCGCCTCCGCGGATCGCCCTCCCTATCTTTTGTTTTTCGGACGTTTAAGCCCGGAAAAAGGCGCGGCCGACTTGCTCCAAGCGCTTAAACTGGCCGGGTTGGGGATCAGGCTGGTGATTGCCGGCGACGGACCCCAAAAAGACCAACTGCGCTATTTGGCCGCTGACTTAAAAATATCCCCCCAGGTAGAATTCGCCGGCTTTTGCCAAGGCGATGACCTTTGGCGCCTGGTTGGTTCGGCCACGGCCGTTATCGTGCCGTCCCGCTGGTATGAAAACGCCCCCTACACGGTCCTGGAAGCCATGGCGCTCGGCCGGCCGGTCATCGCGAGCGCGATCGGCGGACTTCAGGAAATGATTACTGACGGACAAACTGGGCTTCTGTTTGAACCTGGGAATCAGGCCGACTTGGCTCAAAAAATTTCCTGGGTAGGCAATAATCCGTCCGCGGCCGGCCGTTTAGGAGAACAAGCGCGAAAAAGCGTCTTAACCAAGCACGAGCCTCTTGTTTATTACCGAAAACTTTTAGATATTTATCAAGCTTTAATCCAGAAAAAAACTTAGTTTGCGAAGCGGAAAAAAATAATCGTAAAACCGAACTTTTTTGCGGAGTTCGGTTTATTTTTATTACCTAATATTATAGAAAAATTTGACAATAATCAAAAATTGTTTTATATTTTATGTGAAA
>PCSD01000056.1 GCA_002771615.1 Candidatus Falkowbacteria bacterium CG23_combo_of_CG06-09_8_20_14_all_49_15 | reverse complement strand
TTTTTACACATTAACTAACTAAGTATTAGCGGTGCTATACAAGCCCCATTTTTTTTATTCCGGACAAGCGTGCGAAAAGTGCGGTTAAATCGTCCCAGTCCGGCCAGGGGCCGGCTTCAAGCCCTGATTTTTTGACTAATGTTGACTGGCTTTATTATAGCAAAAAAAATTTTTTTCGCAAAAGGCCGCACAAAAAACGGCCGTTAAAGCCGCGGCCATTCCAGAATGGCCAGGCGATTGTGGCCTTTCAGATCTTTTTTGAAGGTTAAGCCGGCCGCGGGCAGGTATTTTTTAACTAATTTTTTAAAGTCGTTCTTTTGCGCCGGGTCAATTTCGCAGAGTAGCTTGATTTTTTGCGCCGGAAGATTTTTTTTTGTCTTCAATGGCCGCGCTTGCCCGAGAAAATTTTTCAGTTGCCGAAACAGATGCCTATAAAGACGCAAACCGTCCCGCCCGCCGTTCAAAGCTGATTTCGGTTCAAAACGGATGCTGGGCGAATGCCTGATCTGCGCCGGCGTCAGGTAAGGCAGGTTGGCGATTACCAGCAGCCGATCCGCGGACATGATTTGCCGGCGAAACCGGAATATGGGGCAGAGAAGATCGCCCTGGAGAAATTTGATGGATTTTTTTACCTTCTGGCGGACGGCATTTTGCCTGGCCAGGCGCAAAGCCGGCGCCGATATGTCAACCGCGAAAAAAGCCGGCAAGCGGCGATTTTTTCCGGCCGGCCGGGCGCAGTCGAAAATTTTCGCCAAAGCGATGATGATCGCGCCAGAACCGGTGCCGATATCCATAATAACGGTTTTTTTGTTGAGCGGCATGATCCGTTGGGCTTCTTCCACCAGCAGTTCGGTTTCCGGCCGGGGGATTAGCACCTGCCTGTTCACTTGGAAATCCAAGCCGTAAAATTCTTTATGGCCGGACAGATAGGCATATGGTTCGCCTTGGGCGCGGCGGAACAATAATGTTTTGAAGCGTTTTTGTTGACGGCAAGAAACAAGCCCATCGGGATGGGCCAGCAGATGCTCCCGAGACTCACCAAGGGCGAGGGCCAGCAGGTATTCGGCTTCTTCCCAGGGAAGAGGGCAGATGGTTTTCGGCAGGCTCAAGGCGCCGGCGCGCAGGAGAGCGGCAATATTTTCCGGCATATGTTTAAAGCAGGCCTTTTTTATCCGCGGCTTTCAAGCTGTTGATCAGGTCGTCAAGATCGCCATCCAGAATCCGGTCCAGCCCATGCCAGGACTGCTTCAGACGGTGGTCAGTGAGACGGTCCTGGGGAAAATTGTAAGTGCGGATTTTTTCCGAACGGTCGCCCGTACCAACTTGTTTTTTCCTTTCGGCCGCTTCTTTCTGCTGTTTTTCCTCGGCCAGCCGGTCCGCCAAGCGGGCGCGCAGGATCAGCATGGCTTTTTCCTTGTTCTGATGCTGGGATTTCTGGTCCTGGCACTGGACCACCAGGTTGGTGGGCAAGTGGGTAATGCGTACGGCCGAATTGGTCGTATTCACTTTTTGGCCGCCCGGTCCGCTCGCGGCATAGGTGTCAATGCGCAGATCTTCGTTTTTGATCTCCATATCGATTTCTTCCGCTTCCGGCAAGACGGCCACGGTGGCGGCGGAAGTGTGGATGCGGCCGGCTTTTTCCGTCACCGGCACCCGCTGGACGCGGTGCGCGCCGGCTTCATATTTCAGGTGCCCGAAGACCTGCCGGCCGGAAACGGCAAAAACGACTTCCTTGAAGCCGCCCAGACCGATGCGGCTCGCGCTGTAGATTTCCGTTTTCCAGCCCCGACGCTCGGCGTAGCGGGCATAGAGCCGGAAGAGGTCCGTGGCAAACAGGGCGGATTCGTCGCCGCCGGTGCCGGCGCGGATTTCCATGATGACATTCTTGCTGTCGCGCGGATCCGCCGGATGAGCCAGTTCGTCAATATCCGCGGCTAATTTTTTCAGCTTTGCTTCCAACCCGGTCTGTTCCGCCCTGGCCATACTGATGATTTCCGGATCCTTTTCTTCAATCAGCAATTTTTCATTTTTTTGCCGGTCCGCGTCCAATTTTTCCCACTCACAAACAAGGCGGAAAATTTCCTTGGCCGCCGCGTGTTCCCGCGCCACCGAAGCCAGCTTTTTTTTGTCCTGGACCAGGAACGGATCGTTTATGGCTTTTTCCAAATCAGCCAGATTTTTTTTAATGTCTTCAAACATGCGCTTACGAAAAAATATATTAAATAAAAATAAACCAGGGCAGGGCGGCGGTAAAACCAGGATTTTATGCCCCAATATACAAATTTACCAAGCTGTCTTGCCAATTTTTAATATCAAACATTCGGATATCGCTCAGATATTATGGATTGAATATTTAGGCGTGAAAATATCAGGATGGCGGCCGGTGATAATCCGTAAAAAGCAGAAACGGCTGTTTAATAAGTCCGCCGGAAACATCGCGGATCCTGTATAAACAGCCGTCTTTAGCCTTGGCTAATCCTTGGAAACTTTTCCGGCTTCCTTTTTCTTTTTTTCCGCTCGCGCCGCGCGTTTGGCTTTCACGCCGCGCCGCGCGCCGGTAGCGGATTTTTTGGCCGCCATCTTGGCCTGGAATTTTTCCACGCGTCGGGCCGTGTCAACGAGTTTCTGCTTGCCTGTGAAGAAAGGATGGCACTGGCAACAGAGCTCGGTTTTGATTTTCGGCAAAGTTGAGCCGATTGCGAAAGAATTGCCGCAGGCGCAAGATGCTTTCGCGTCCGGGTAATATTTCGGATGGATATTTTTTTTCATAAGAAAAAATTTCTCCCTTAATTTCTTTTGCTTATTTAAAAGCGTAATTTTTTAAGGGGAGAGGGTTTATTAATTTATTTTTCTGTAATTACCATAGCACGATATTTTCCAATAATCAAGAGTATTTTATTTTTTTTTATAATCGTGTTATAATAAACGAAAGGTAAAAAGTTAATTTACGCCTTGGTTTATATCTTCCATGGAAAATCAGCCGGACAAGCGAAATAAGCTCTTGCTGTTGACCAGCCTGGCCAAACGGTCCAAGATTAAAAAATCTTATCTGGATCTTCTGGCGCGGCAAAATTTTTTGCGCACCGCGACCATCGCGGGTCAAGTTTATTCCTCCCTGTTTCTGCTCCATTCCGCTTTGCGGAAATTAAAAGTTAAGCATGGTCGGATTGCAAACCACCAGGCACAGATTTTTTACCATCAGTATAAGTCAGCCGGCCCGCTGGTTGCGGCCTTGAACCGCTCCGCTCGGCTGAATCCGCCCGCGGTCAACGCGGATGACGCGCGTCCGCTGCCGATTGATCCGGAAGAGGATTTTATTGCCGCCTGGCTGTCGTTGGTCCGGCCGTATCAAGCAGAAATTAAAAGCGGCCTTTTTTCCGGCCGACCCGACCAGCCAATTATCCGGCCGGTTGATGTCGCCACTTGTTTATTTCCGGACATATACCATTATCGTTGGTTTGAAAAAATATGGCACAATCCGTTCGCGGCTTCTGTCCTGTCCGCTTTGGTGGCGGCGCTGGTGATTGTGGTTTTTTCCCCTTTGGCCGCGCAAAAAATTCCGTCCGCGCCCGCTGTTTTGCTTGCTCATTTTTTCCCGCCGCGCTTTGTGCCGGCCGAAACGGCTGTTTTTAATGTTGCGCCGGCCGAAGAAAAAGATTTGCCCGCCATTGATTCAAAACAGCTGAGCGATTTTATCCGCCGTCGGGCCGATGAGCTCTCGCGGCCGGAACATTCCGGCCAAGAAAATTTTTTCTTCAGCCGGGAGGATTTGCTCGGGCAGGTGGCTGGGGATTTGGAAAAACGTTAATTTTTGCTTTGGAAACCTTAAATTTTTTTGTTCTTGACTTTCGTTTTTTGTTCGTGTATATTAATAATATAAGCGCGGAGCGGATCAGTCGCTTCAGGGATAGAATTTTTACTTTCCGATCATTGTTCTGCCCTTATTTTTCTTATTTTTTTGTTTAACTTTAATATCCTTAAGCAAAAAAATCTATGTTGGAAAAAATTGACGAGCCGATTGATGTGCTCGCGTCTTTCGGCCACCCGCTGGTCAGTCCGAAATTTTTCCGCTGGCGGCGCAAAACCTATCGCGTGGAAAAAGTCAATTTGGTTTACCGTGAAGCAGAGGGCCAGGATAAGATTTATTATTTTGCCGTAACCGACAGCGCCAATTATTTCAAACTGGCTTTTTTTACGCGTGATCTGTCCTGGCGCTTGCGGGAATTGTGGTCAGAAGGATAAGGATCAGGAAAGAAAAACCCCGCGTTTGAGGCGCGGGGCAGTTTGGGCGGATAATCTTGTCCGCCGGATTTTAAAACGCGGCGATCAATTCTTCGGCGTATTTTTTGATCAGCCGCGCGAATTCATGATCATAATCTTGATGGCGCGCGCGGCTACAGACGCCGACCGTGCCGATGATTTGCCCATTGGGCAGATTGATGGTGGCGCCGGCGGCGTAATCGTCAGATTCGTTTTCCAGCGCTTTGTCCGCCGCCCGGATGGCGTGAATTCTTTCAAAATAATGGGGTCCGGCCGGCCGCAAAGTCCAGCATCGTTCCTCTGAAAAAAGACTAGCGATTACAATGACCGCCACCATGCCCATGGCCGGATCTGCTGATCGGCTGGCGAAATCCAGGATATTCCGGACTGTCTCTTCATCAAGGGTGATGATTCTTTTTAACATTTCTGTCCTCCTGCCAAATTTTCCATCCAATTGGATGTTTGTTTGAGCAAAAGCGGGAAATCCCTGGCTGAACCGCTGATGGCCATTTTTTCTCCCAGCTGCCTATCCAGTTCTTTCCGGGCCGATACGGATAAATTTGTTTGGCCTTCGGCCTGGCCGGAATTTTTTTCGCGGCCGATAAAAATGGTAAAAAAGGGAAAATTTGTTTCCCGGCCGGCGCTCACGGTCAAGATCAGCAGATCTTCTTCCTCTGACCATTCTTGGTTTTGTATCTGCCACAAAGAATTAAGGAAAAAAGATAAAACGGTTTTTTCAATTTTTTTTCTGTTTTGCTCCATGACAATCTCCTTTCCGGCCAATCGGCCATTCGGTTGCGTATCATACCTATATATAAAGAGCAAGATTATTTCCGCCCAGGCATAACCGGTTGGGGAATAATATCAAACATCAGGATTTTTTATCTTAGTTTAAATCCGTCGTTTTTGTCAAGGCGACTTGGGACGATGTAAAAGTTTTATAGAAATGTCCTATTTGGCGTTTTTTAGAAATGTCCTACTTGGACACTTTTGTTAGTTTTTTAAGA
>PCSD01000092.1 GCA_002771615.1 Candidatus Falkowbacteria bacterium CG23_combo_of_CG06-09_8_20_14_all_49_15 | reverse complement strand
AATTTAGATTCAACCACCGAAATGGCTATAATTTACCGAACCTTATTGAAAAAATACTAACTAAGTATTAGCGGTGCTATACAAGCCCCAAACTTTTTTCTATGCGCAAAGAAAATCGTTTTCTTTATGCCCTGCTTGCCATTTTTTTTCTGGGCCTGATTTGGACCGGTTGGCACGCCCAGGATCATCTGATCTGGCTTTTAGAAGTTTTTCCCGCGCTCCTCGCCTGGCTGGTTCTGACCCTGACTTTTAAAAAATTCCGTTTTTCCAATTGGCTCTATGGCTTGATGCTGGCGCACAGCCTGATCCTGATGGTTGGCGGCCAAACCACCTACGCCGAGATGCCGCTTTTTAATTGGCTGAAGGATTATTTCGATCTCTCTCGGAATTATTACGACCGGCTGGGGCACTTTGCCCAAGGTTTCGTGCCGGCGCTCGCGCTTTGGGAAATCACGAGTAAAAAAAATATTTTCACTAAACGGGGCTGGCAGTTTGTATTCATTGTCGCCGCAGTGCTGGGTGCCAGCGCTTTCTATGAATTCATTGAATGGTGGATTGCTTTGCTTTCA
Organism: Candidatus Falkowbacteria bacterium CG23_combo_of_CG06-09_8_20_14_all_49_15; assembly: GCA_002771615.1. GTDB lineage: Bacteria > Patescibacteriota > Patescibacteriia > Patescibacteriales > UM-FILTER-48-10 > UM-FILTER-48-10. Next base: position 16,506 of record PCSD01000092.1, on the reverse strand, counting down.
CCATCAACCGGCAACGACTTTCTGGGCACGCAAGGGGATATCTGGGATACGCAATGGGATATGTTTATGTGCTTTTTGGGCTCTCTGATCGGACTGATTTTTTTGCGCAAAAAAATTTATCCTCTTAAACCATAAATTTTTTACTATATAATCACTGAACACGAATAGATGACGCGTACCCCGAATAAACACTAATGCGCGCTCGGCGAACATTTTATTTCTTATTTTTTTCTTGTTCTTATTTTTTCCCGCGCCGCCCGCAAATTTTATTTATGGGCTCTAATTTATTCGCAAAGCACGCGGAAAAAAATTTTTCCCTGAGGATTCTTAAATTACAGTAAGCGAAACCGCGCTAATATCCGCGCAATCAAATCGCGTAAACGGCAAAATTATGCTGGAAAAAAAAGGCTTAAGCTCAAAAGAAGCGAAAAAAAAATTAGCCGCTCATGGCTTCAACGAAATCAAGGAGATAAACCGCGTTTCGTCTTGGCTGATCCTTTGGCGCCAAATAAAAAACAATTTCATCATTTACTTGTTATTCGCCTCCGCCTTGATGAGTTTTCTGGTCGGCAAGGATACGACCGGCTTCACCATTTTGGCCGTGATCGCGGTGGTAATCGGCGCCGGCTTCTTTCAAGAATTCAAAGCGGAAAAAGCGATCAGCGCCCTGAAAAACCTGATTGTGCCGATTGCGATCGCCATCCGGGACGGACGGGAAAAAACGATCCTGGCTAAAGAAATCGTGCCGGGCGATTTGATTGTCCTGCGCGCCGGTGATAAAATTCCGGCCGACGGCGTTGTGCTCACAGCCAATGAATTGCGGGTCAACGAAGCGATGATCACCGGCGAAACTAAAGAAATGCACAAGCTGCCAATTTCCGACAGTCCGTCAGAAACGGACAAAAACCGCGTATTTATGGGCACGGTGGCGATTTCCGGCCGCGCGCTTGTCCGCGTCACCGCGACCGGCATGAAAACCGCGTTCGGAAGGATCGCGCAGATGATTTCTCAAGCGGAGAAAACCCTGCCTCTGCAAAAAAAAACTAATCGCATCGCCCGTTATATGGTGTTGGTCGCGATTACCGTCTCCTTGCTGACCGGCCTGATCATGGTGAGAAGCGCTCCGGTCCTGAGTTTGAATGTTCTAATTGATGTTTTAGTGGTGGTGATCGCCCTGTCCGTCTCCGCCTTTCCGGAGGGCTTGCCAGTTGTGTTGGTCTCCACTTTAGCGAACGGCGCCCGGCGAATGGCGGCCAAAAATGCCATTGTCAACCGCATGTCCATCATCGAAACCCTGGGGGAAACCACCTTGGTTTGCGCGGACAAGACCGGCACCATCACCAAAGGAGAAATGACCGTCAGGCAGATTAACGCGGACGATGAATTATTCGCGGTCACCGGCTCCGGCTACGAAACCCAAGGGGATCTCCTAAAAGACGGAAAAAAATTCGCTCCCCCAAAAAACTTGGGACTGTCCCGGTTATTAAAAACTGCGGTTTTATGCAACGATGCGTTCTTGGAAAGGAAGACGGAAAAACAATTCAAAGTCAACGGTTCGCCGACTGAAGCCGCTCTGCTCATCTTGGGCGCGAAATTAGGGGTCTACAGTGAAGACCTTGATTGGGAAAGAACAGGCGAAACGGCTTTCAACTCCAGCCGGAAAATGATGTCTGTGTTTGGCTTGGAAAAAAACTGCTTTACTGTCTACGCCAAAGGCGCGCCGGAAACAATCCTTAAAAAATGCGCTTACCAAGAAATCAACGGACAGCTAACGCGTTTGACCGATACCAAAATAAAAAAAATCCAGAGACAGGTCAAGGATTTTGCCGGCCAGGCGTCCCGCGTCCTGGCTTTTGCCTATAAAACTTTTCCCGCCGGAAGCAAGGAGAAGATCAAAACGGCCGAGACGGAATCCAAACTGGTGTTTCTCGGTTTGGCCGCGCTTGAGGATCCGCCCCGGCCGGAAGTGGCGGGCGCGATCAGCGCCTGCCGGCAAGCCGGCATCAAAGTCAAGATGATCACTGGCGATAACCCGGCCACCGCGGCGCGCATCGGCGCGGAAATCGGCTTGTTAGGAAAAATTTTAACCGGTGAAGAGTTGGACAGCCTAAGCGAAGAGGAATTTTTGGAAGAAATCAGCCAAACTGTGATTTTTGCCCGCGTCCGGCCGGAGCATAAATTGAAACTGGTCAATGGTTTTAAAAAAATCGGAGAAATAGTAACGATGACCGGGGACGGCGTCAATGACGCGCCAGCCCTGAAAGAAGCGCATATCGGCGTGGCTATGGGCGAGAAGGGCACGGATGTCACGCGGGAAGTGGCGGACCTGATTCTGAAAGATGATAATTTCGCCACGATCACCGCCGCCATCAAGGAAGGCCGGGCGATTTTCAACAACATCCAAAAATTCGTCGCTTACGAACTGTCCTGTAATTTTGCCGAATTATTCATGATCTTCATCGGTGTGGCCCTGGGCTTGCCAACGCCGTTGCTGGCTTTGCAGATCCTTTTTATGAATCTGGTGACTGACAATCTGCCTTCCATCTCTTTGGGCTTCAATCCCTCTTCCGGCGACATCATGAGTATCCCGCCGCGCCGGCAATCCAACATCTTGAACAAAGAATTGATCACCCTGCTCTTGTTTAATGGCGCCTTAATGGGCATCTTGTCCCTATCCGTCTACATTTTTTCTCTTCAGATCGCCGGCCTGGCAGTGGAAAAAGCCAGAACCTTGGCCCTGCTCACCTTGATTTTCCTGGAAATCGCGAGTGCTTTTAATTTCCGTTCTTTCCGCAAGCTGGTTTTGAACCGCTCGCCTTTCGTGAACAGATATCTGGCTTATGCTTCGGCAATTTCTTTAAGCGCCACCGCTTTAATTCTTTATACGCCCTTGAATAAAATCTTTCAAACCGTGCCGATTTCTCTGCCGCTCATCGGCATAACGATTTTGGCCGCCGGCAGTATTATCTTTATTTTTGATCTGCTGAAAAAATTCAAAATAATAACGTTAAAAAATTAATCGCCCCGTAAAAAAACAGCCGGAAATTTTCCGGCTGTTTTTTTTTACGCTTTTTTTCGCTTAACCGCCTTTTTGGAAAAAAGACAGCCAGCGAATTTTTCAACCAATGTACCCCATTGATTTGCTGCTCCCTTGGCGGCTGACAAGTCAAACCAACAATTAGTCAGACAGATTCCAACGGCTTTTGCCTAACTGCTGGCAGTTTGACTCGTAGCCGACAATGAAGCATCAAGCAGAGGTTGCCCGAACATTTGCACCACAAAAATAGTCTCCCGGCCTTCATACGCGGCCCGCGCTATACCGATTCCCATTTCACTGAATTTTTCATTCATGATGTTTTTCTTGTGCCCGGCGGAAGCCAGCCAGGCTTTCAGGACCGCGTCCGCGTCAAAACCGTTGCGGGCTAAATTTTCGCCGGCATAAAGCGGCTGGTAGCCGGCTTCGTCCAGCCATTGCCAAGGTGTCTTGCCGTCCGGGCCATAATGAGCAAAATAGCCGGCGCGCGCCATATCCTCCGCTTTATTTTGGGCCGCGACCGCCAGTTGCCCGCTGGACGAAAACGGCGCTAAACCGTCAGCGCGCCGAATTTCATTGATGCCGGAAAAATATCGCTCAATTTGCGTTTCCGACCAGTCCCGTGAAGAGTCAAAAACGCCGTTGTCCACGGCCTGGACAGGCAAGGGCAGGACAGACAGGCCGAGCAAAGACCAGCTCATAAACCGGATAAAGATGCTTAACATATTTTTGTTAAGCAGGGCGAGGCGCAAAGAACGGCTCTTGGCTGATCCGCGCAAAACAACCAATATCCGAAAATTTCTTAAAGCAGCCGGTTACGCCACCAGCTCCCCATCGGCGCAGGCGTCCAATTTGCGCGCCGAGGATCATCGCCTCTGCTTGTGCTAAATTAATAAAGACAGCTTCACCGCTGTCTTGTTTGACAAATAAGCAACGGTGGGTTCGCTATTGGCTCCGCGTTATCCAAGCGACCAAATACGGATAACGTTTCACAGCTCGTTTTGTTAAAGTGATTGCCTATAAATAATACCCAGCCTATTTGGATAAATCATTTTCTGCCAGATCCGATCCGGCCGGCCAAATAAAATCTTCTGTGTGGCTAAGAATATTGGTGCCTTGCCCGTCATTGGCCAGTGCCAGGCCATCAGGCGCAAACACCACAGCTGTTGTCTCGGCTGGCGGCCAAGCGGTAAAAATAATCTTTCCCACCAAGCCGATGCCGCTGAAGCCGGGATTGGGCAGGCCGCACAGCAAATCAATCTTTCCGGCCGTATTATCAAAAGACGCTTCCAGCCACAGCGAGCAGAAAGAATTGGTTTGCTCTAAAGCGGCCACTTGCCAAACTGCCGGGTCAAAACTTAAATGCGCGGCCACCGCGTTTATGGCTTGCTCGCCGGTCTTGACCAGGATGCGCACGGCTGGCAATCCGTCCGCGCTTAAGTCCGCGATGGCGGAAAATTCCGCGCCCGCCGGATTTTCACCGGCTTGGACCGCCGCGGCCGGCCCCACTAAGATCAAGACGATCAGGATAATTGTGAGAAAATTCTTTTCCATAGAGCTTATCTGCAAGCACCTTAATACAAAAAAATTAAAAACTGATTAACTTTTCCAATAATAATTTCCATTTTTATTATCAGCCGTTTAATACCGGCTATTATCCTTTTTTTTTGGATCAGGATAATTTTTGCGCATTTCCGGAAAAATCATTTCATCCTAGGGCAAAACGGATTATAAGTCAAATAATTTATAAATAATTCAGCGAGCAACTATCGCCCGCGCCTTATTTCTTGCTCGCTGGTAAAAAAATAGGGGGGTAATTAATTATTAGATTAAGCCATAAAAACATCTTATAATTTCTAATGATGACGGAGTAAATACTCCGATTGTTTGTTTTTAATTTCTAAACAACAGTCCCCCGGCCGCTCCCGGAATAATAAAAAAACCGCCTTGGTTAAGACGGTTTTTTTATTAGAGCTTTTAAAAATAAATCAGACCCAAGCAACGCTCGCCACCTTGTCATCGCCTTCTTTGAAGCGCATCAGGCGCACGCCTTGCGTGTCCCGGCCCAGAAGATTAACGGCCGAAAAAGACAGGCGGATCACCTGGCCTTTTTCAGAAATCACGACCAGATCCTTATCCTTCATCAGCTCGGCGTCCACGACATAGCTGTTCGCGATCTTACCGGTCTTGGCTGTGACTTTCGCGGTTTTAATGCCGGAACCGCCGCGGCCCTGGACCTTGTACAGACTCAAGGCGCTCCGTTTGCCAAAGCCGTGCGTCATCACGATGATCACCTGCCATTGGCCATGGCCTTTCTGTCCGGGCACCACGCCCATGCCGGTGACGACATCGCCGCTTTTCAGCCTGATGCCGTGCACGCCGGCCGCCGCGCGGCCCATATCGCGGACTTCGCTTTCCTGGAAACGGATGGATTGGCCGTTCGCGGTGATGAGCTGAATATGGTCAGAGCCGGTAGTCGGCTTGATCCAGATCAATTTGTCATCTTCCTTGATCTTGATGGCAATCAACCCGGAACGGCGGACATTGTCAAAAGCGCCAATGGCCACCTTCTTGACCAGGCCGGCTTCCGTGGCAAAGAAAAGAAATTTGTAATCGGCCAGATGGTCCACGGGCAGAATGGCTGTTACCTGTTCCTGGTTGCCGAGCTGAAGAAAATTGACGATCGCCTGGCCTTTGCTCGTGCGCGAAGCCGGCGGGATTTCATAGGCTTTCAGCTGGAAAACGCGGCCGCGCGTGGTAAAAAACAACAGGTTATTGTGTGTTTGGGCGGAAAACAGGAATTCCACCATATCTTCCTCTTTGGTGGTTAGGCCGATGACGCCTTTTCCGCCCCGACCCTGGACCTTGAAGGTGTCGGGCGGCAGGCGCTTGATGTAGCCATCGCGCGTCATCATGACGACCGTTTCTTCGTTGGGCACCAGATCTTCCGTGGAAAAATCCTTCACGCCCCGCTCCACAACTTTGGTCCGCCGTTCATCGCCGTATTTTTCGGAAATTTTTTCCACTTCCTCCTTGATAATGCCACAGATCCGCGCCGGCGAACGAAGAATTGCTTCCAATTCCCGGATCAGCTTCTGCTTTTCCTTCAATTCCGCCTCAATCTTCAGCCGTTCCAGATTGGCCAAAGTAGCCAGTTTCATTTCCAGGATCGCGATGGCCTGACGCTCCGAAAGTTTGAACTGCTTCATCAGATTCGTCTTGGCGATCTCGCGATCGCGCGAAGCCTTGATCGTCTTGATGACCGCGTCAATTTTTAACAAAGCGGTCATTAAGCCTTCCAGGATGTGCGCCCGGTCCTTGGCTTTTTCCAAATCAAAAGCCGTCCGCCTTTCCACGACGGACTGGCGGTGCTTGACATATTCTTCCAAAACCATTTTCAAAGTGAGGACTTTCGGCTGCAAGCCGTCCACCAAAGCGAGCATGTTGACATGAAAAACAATCTGCAGTTGAGTATGCTTATAAAGATAATTTAAAACTTTCTTCGGATAAGCATCCTTTTTCAAATCAATGACCACGCGCACCCCTTCCTTGCCGGATTCATCGCGGATGTCCCTGATGCCTTCCAGCTTCTTGGCGCGCACCAAGTCGGCGATGCTCTCCACCAAGCTGGCTTTGTTCACCTGGTACGGTATGGAAGAAATGATGATCTGAAAACTGTTGCTTTTCGTCTCCGTAATCGCAGCTTCGCCGCGCACGACAATGCCGCCTTTGCCGGTGGCGTAGGTTTGGCGGATGTCAGCTTGATTATAAATAACCCCGCCGGTCGGAAAATCCGGTCCTTTGATGAAAGCGGATAACTCTTCCGCGCTAACGTCCGGCTTATCCAAGAGATGGATAATGGCCGCGGCCACTTCTTTTAAATTGTGAGGCGGAATATTCGTGGCCATACCTACCGCAATGCCCATAGCGCCGTTCAAAAGCAGGTTGGGCAGTTTGGCCGGCAATACGCGCGGTTCCTGCTGGGAACCGTCAAAATTGGGGGAAAAATCAACCGTCTTTTTTTCAATATCAAGCAATAATTCTTCAGCAATGCCGGACATTTTCGCTTCCGTGTAGCGCATCGCCGCGGCGCTGTCCCCGTCCATGGAGCCGAAATTGCCCTGGCCGCGGACCAGCGGATAGCGCATGGAAAAATCCTGGGCCATGCGCACCATGGAATCATAGACGGCCGTGTCGCCGTGAGGATGGTATTTGCCAAGCACCTCGCCGACCACGGTCGCGGACTTGCGGAATTTGGCGCTGGCGCGCAAACCCACGCTCCACATCGCGTATAAAATCCGGCGATGGACCGGCTTCAAGCCATCCCGCACATCCGGCAAAGCGCGCTGGACAATGACGCTCATGGCATAATCCAGATAGGAATGGCGCATCTCGTCGGTGATGGGTTGAGGCTCAATCAGGCCAAAATCGGTTTTGGTTTTTTCCGTGTAAATCAAACCGGGCGTTCCGGCCTCAGCCTTAGCCTTGGTTAATGCTTCTTTTTCAGCCGGCCTGGCCGGAGCGGGCGCGGGGACGGCTTGGAATTTTTCCGGTTCGGGCTGCCGGGCAACAATTTTTTCCGGCGTGATTTTTTTTGGCGCCGGTGCGGGACGGACGGATTTCTTTTTATCCGGCTTTTTTAGGATTTTTTTGGGCATAAATAAAATAAAAAAATTTAGGTGGCAATAATCCTATTCGCTGAGCGAACTGGAAGCCAGGATTTGTTCTTCCAGATGTTGTTTTAAGATATCAATTTTTTCCGTTTCCGGATCTTGTTTGGCCGCGGGCGCGAGAGCGGCTGAAGAACTGGAGGCAAGACGAACGCCCTCTTCTTTGATGATCGCTAAAGCGCTTTTGATTTCCGCCATCTTGTCTTGCAGATTGTCGCGTAAGGCGGCCAAATCCGGACTGACGGACACGCGTTCTTTTTGACCGACATCCAAGGCGATTGGCCGGAGGAATTGAATGCTGAAAAACCAGACAACCAAAATAATCATTGCCGTCAAGCCCACTCCGAACCACAGGAGACGGACTTTTTCTTTTTCACCCAAACGATCCGTCCACCGGGTCGTATTTTTTTCTTTTGGAGCCGGCTTGGACGATCTGTTGATTTTAACCGGTGCCGGCAACCAGGCCGGAGTAGAAATGGAAAGTTTTTCCGCCGGCTTTTCCGCCGGCCGCTTCAGCTGGTCAACGGCCGGCATTTGAGAAGAAAAAACTTTCACCGCCAAACGAAGCTTTTTCTTCGCCGGAACGCTTTTTCTTCGGCCGCGGACATTCCGCGCACGGCCCGCGGGAAGAGAATCACGCTTATTCATAGAAAAAAATGCCTAATATTCTTTTATCAAAGATAAGATAATTTTAACAAATTCGCGCGGAAAAGTAAAGAATATCAGTCAGTTAAATCATTTTGGACAAATGGCGGTTTTTCGCCGGTTAAACTGATAATATTCAAACGAGAAAAGCTGATGCTAAAGCAGAATAGTCCACAGAAAAAAATACAGCCAAAGGCGGATTTCTTTCTGATCGCCTCTGGCTAAATTTATATCTAGCGCAAATTTTTTCGGTCCTTCATGGCCAGCTGCCGATAAATGATAATGGCCGGCGAAAATTTATATCTTCAGAATCACTAGCTCCGTATTTTCTTGAGGCAATTCTTTCTTGCTGATTTTCAGCCTTTCCTCATAAGTCGGCTTCAGGCCGACCGCTTTGATAAATTTTTCCACACCGTCCAGCTCGATCGCCAGGCCCGGAACTTGATAGTGCATGGGGATCACCAGGCGCGGCTCCAAGCTGGCAATGGTTTCCACGGCATCATCAATGGACAGGGTGTAACGACCGCCGACCGGTATCAGCAGGACGTCCGTGCCGGTCAGTTTTTCCAATTGTTTATTATCCAGCTTAACGCCCAAATCACCCAAGTGCGTGATGGTGATGTCTTCCATTTCAATGCGGAAAATAATATTCTTTCCCCGCTCTGCGCCCTGCTTCCGATCATGGTCGGACTGCAGGCCGGTGATCAGCACGCCTTTGATGTCGTATTCGCCGGCGCCTTTGACAACGAAGGGATTATTGCGCAAAGCGGAAATGTTATTGTGGTCGTAATGATCATGGCTGACTGTTACGATGTCCGCTTCAAAATTCGGCATTTTCAAGCCGATTTTCTTGTCATAAGGATCAGTTACGACCGTCAAGCCATCCGCGCCGACCTTGTCTTGCAGTTTGAAACAAGAATGACCTAGCCAAGTAATATACATATATTTAATAATTTAACCGGCCGAATAAAAATAAGCGCCGGACAGATAATAAAATAATATCTAATGTTTAAACGAGCGCCTGCCTTTGCCAGTCTCAATATTCACCTTTAGCGGGAAAAATATTTGTTGAAATCCGGCGGGTTGTCCGGCCGCTTGGGGGCCGCTGATCGCCGGCTGACTGTCCCGTTGTTGGCTTTTTTCCGGGCGTCATCTTTTGCTTCTGGCTCAGGGCGGTCGTCCTCTTCTTCATCTTGATCGTGGCTGTCCGGCTCTTCGTTATCATCCGCGCTTTCTTCATCTTGGCTATCATCGTTATCATGATCATCATCCTCCTTTTCGCTATTGTTTTCCTCTCCGGCGCCCGGTAATTCTTCTTCTTGTTCATCCGCCGCCGGTAAAAATTCCGCGGGCGCGACAAATTCTTCCCGATTATGCAAAGGCGCGCCGCTCATGACTGGACCGCTTTGCGCTTCATATTCTTCCGGAGAAATCAGCACTTCCCGCGGTTTTGATCCGTCCGGCGGACCAATGACGCCCGCTTGTTCTAAGGCGTCCATAATGCTCGCGGCCCGACTGTAGCCAAGACGGAGCTTGCGCTGCAAAAGGGAAGTTGAAGCTTTGCCGGCCCGGATGACGACCGCCTTGGCTTCTTCCAGCAGGGCGTCATCCTGGCTGTCATTATCTTTCAAACCCGCGCCCGCGAAACCGCTGACTTTTTGGTTGTCGGTCACTTCTTTCAAATAATTAATCCGATGGCATTTCCTCTTGATCTCGGCGACAATATTTCTGATCTCCTCTTCACTGATAAAAGCGCCTTGCATGCGGCGCGGCTTGGGCAAAGAAAAACTGGTGTAAAGCATGTCGCCGCGGCCGAGCAATTTTTCCGCGCCCTGGCTGTCAATGATCGTGCGGGAATCAATGGAAGAAGCCACGGAAAAAGCGATCCGCGAAGGCATGTTGGCCTTAATGACGCCGGTGATGATGTTAACGCTCGGCCGCTGAGTGGCGAGAATCAGATGGATGCCGACCGCTCTGGCCATCTGCGACAAACGGGTGATACCGGCCTCGATATCCCGTCCGGCGACCATCATTAGGTCGGCTAATTCATCAATGACAAAAACGATATAAGGCAGATGCCCGGCTTCCTGATTTTTCAAGCCGTTAAAAGCGCTGATGTCCTGTTTTCCCCAGTATTGAAGCAAATTCAAACGCCGGTCCATCTCGTTTAAGCACCATTTCAAACTGTTGATGGTTTTATTCACATCCGTGATGACCGGCGTCAAAAGATGCGGAATGCTGTTATATTTGGTCAGCTCCACCCGTTTCGGATCCACCATGATCAGGCGCAGATCGTCCGGATTGTTTTGGAAAAGCAAGCTGACGATGATGGCGTGCAGACAGACAGACTTACCCGAAGAGGTGGCGCCGGCAATGAGCAAATGCGGCATCTTGGCCAGATTATCCACCCAGATCTTGCCGGCCACATCCTTGCCTAACGCGATAGTTAATTGGCTGCCAGCTTTCTTGAAATCCCGGCTGGCTAGAATTTCTTTCAATCCGACATTAGCTTTGGTCTTATTCGGAACCTCCACGCCGACATAAGGCTTGTTGGGAATCGGAGCTTCAATCCGAATCGGATGGGCCGCCAAGGACAAAGCCAGGTCATTGGACAACGCGGTGATGCGGGACAACTTGATGCCATCGGTAGGCTTGAAAGCGTACTGGGTGACCGTGGGTCCGACTTTGACTTCTTTCATTTCCACGGGAATATTAAAATTTTTCAAGGTTCTGGTGATAATTTCCGCGCTTTCCTTGATGTTGCCGCTGGACGGTTTGTCAATTTTACCGGACAACAAGCCCAAAGAAAAATTGGCCACTTGCCCGGTTAAAGGCCACCAAGAAACAAGCTTTTCCAAACTGTGATCTCCCTCTTCCTCTTCAGTTTCCGCGGTCAGCGGCTGGGCGAGCGAAAAGATTTTATTAGCCGCGAATTTTTTAGCGGTTTCTTCTTCCTCTCCATTGTCGTCGTCCAGATCCTCTTTGTCTTCCTCCTCCTCTTCTTCTTCTTCATCGCTCGAATCCTCTTTGTCCTCCTCTGCTTTTTCCTCCTCCTCCTCTTCTTCCTCTTCTTCAGGCTTATTTATATCCGGCGCGCGGCGGAAAATTTTCCTGGAAAGAAAAACCAACGGTGAAAATATCCTGGCCAGCAAGCTGTCCCGGCCGATCAGATTGGGCAGACGAGTATTAAAAATCAACAGCAGAGAAACCAACAGGCAACAGATGATAACGAGCCAACCGCCCCAATAACCCATAAATTTGACAATCAGCCGAGCGGCGTAATAGCCGATCTGCCCGCCGCCGCCGCCCGCCGCCAAGGCCAATGTCCATTTGGCGACTGGCACGAACAGCATCAGCATGGCCTGAAATGACAAAATGAAAAGCGCCAGGCCAAGATAGGTGGCGCCGGCAATGTCATAGCGTTCGCCCAAAAGAAAAAAAGCCAGCAAAAGTATAATCACTGGGAAAAACCAGTGCCCAAAACCGAACAGATAAATCAAGGCGGCGCTGGTCAACTCGCCGGCCTGGCCGGCCAAACCGAAGAAAGATAAAAAGCTGAAACCGCCGAAAGCGAAAAGAAAAACATTAAAAATGCCCTTTTTAGTTTCCGCGCTCACGCCCATATCCATTTTCGGCCAGGATAAATAATCACCTAAGCCTTTGCGATGCCATTTTTTCTTAGCCATAAATCAAAGCGTCAAATTAATAGCTATATTTTATCATAAAATCTGATTTTTAAGAAATAAACCGGCGATATTTGATTTTTCGGCTATTTACAAATAAAATCCGCTGACCAAGTGTGGCCAGCGGGGTGAGAGAACAAACGGTTAAAAAAGATACCCTTCCGGCGTCCAATCCAATTTGGCTTCTTACCACTGTCCCAGCTGGCTGTAACGCTGGCGATTGGTGCCATAAAAATCCGAGCCGGCGGTTATTAGCAATCCGTACTGCTTGGCTAAATTATATAAGGATAGGGTGGGGATCAGCTTCTGCCGTCCGGAAAAAACCTCCAGTCCGTCAAGTTCCAATCGCCCGGCTGAACGGGCCATTTTTTCTAAGAGGGCAAAGTTATTATGACTGGAGGCAATGGGATGCGCCAGCACCGCCAAACCGCCCGCGGCATGGACAAGGTCAATGGCCTTCTTCATGTCAGTCCGATAGCGATCAGCCACGGCCGGCGGGCGAGAAAAAATCTTTTCCAAAATCTGGCCCGGCCCTTTCAGGCCAAATTGGCAGCATAAATTATAGTTGGTCGGATCCTGCCAAAGCAGCCGAGCCAGATGAATGCGGCTGACCGAGCGATGGCGGCCGAGCGCTTGGCCGTTCAGTAAAAATCCAAGGTCAAGAGCGATTTTTTTCAACTTTTCCAGTCTTTCCCGACGGGCTTCTTGCTGGACAGACAATTCCGCCCGCAACGCGCGATGGCGTGGATTGAAATGGTAGGCAAGCAGATGCCAGCGCTGCCCTTTATGCGATACGGAGATCTCCGCGCCCGCCAAGACCCGCACGCCGGCCCGACGGCCGATTTTTTGCGCCGGTAAAACCTGGTCGACCGTGTCATGATCAGTGATCGCCACAGAAGCAATCTTTTTCTGTTGGCAAAGAGCGATAATCTGACCGATAGTCATTAGTCCATCGGAATAATCCGAATGGACGTGCAAATCAAAATTCTTCATCCGCCTCCTCCTTTTTGCTTGATTTTATATTTTATCGGAAAAACGAAGTTCCGCTTATTTTTTGATATGTTAGCAGAATCTGCAAAAATAGCAAGAAAAAATTCCCGGCTATTGTGTTTTTTTTCTGAATATGCCTAAATGTCCTTAACAATCTTATATAAAAAAGGAGGAAAAACAATGTACCTTAATAAAGAAGGCTGGTTTTTGGTCTATCGGATCTTTAATCCGCTCTTTGACAAAGAAGAGCCGGAGGCGATGGAGTATGTCTACCATGACCTAAAAAATAAAAATTACCTGGACAAAAATCTGGCAACGGATAAAGCCAGTTTGGCCTGGATCAAAATACTGGCCGAAAACGAAAAAGCCTTGCCGTTTATTGGGGATTTGCGTAAAACCCCGCAAAATCCCAAACTGATGTATATTTGCCGACTATAAAAAATATTTTCCCAAGCCTTTTTTAAAACAGACTTGGGATTTTTTTTACAACAAAAAAACTTGGACTATGTCCAAGTTTTTTATTTTTGACCGAAGCGATTATTCGCTGGTTCGGCCGTCAAAATCCGCCCCGTTGGCTTCGGCTTCCGCTTTTGTCGCGCGCACGATCCCGTCCTGATGATGGGCGGGGGAATAGATCGTATAAAGTTTCAATGTCTGAGCATCGGAAACATTAATGACATTATGTTCGGCCCCGGCCGGAACGACAATCGCGGAACCGTCCCGCACCTCATATTCATGGCCGTCAATGACGCATTTTCCCTGTCCTTGTTCAAAGCGGAAAAATTGGTCATTGTCCGGATGAACCTCGGAACCGATTTCTTCGCCGGGCTTCAAACTCATCAGAACCAGCTGGCTGTGCTTGGCGGTATAAAGCACTTGCCGGAAATTCTGATTAGCCAGAGTGGCTTCTTCAATGTTGGTGGAAAATCCTTTCATAGTGTTTATTTAATTAAATTAATTAGTATTCCATTTTCGCGCCCCGCCCTTGCCGGTAAAGGCGGAGAGTATTGGCGAAAAGCATGGCAATGGTCAAGGGGCCGACTCCGCCCGGCACGGGCGAAAGAAAAGCGGCTTGCTCTTTGACACTCTCTGCGTCCACATCGCCAAACACTTTTGCGCCTTCTTTAGTGATGCCGATGTCAATCAAAGCCGCGCCTTTTTTGATCATCGCGCCGGTTAAAAAATGTTTATGCCCGACAGCGCTGATAATAATATCCGCCGCTTTGGCAAAACGCGGCCACTCCGGCTGATCCGGCTGAAAAAAACGACTATCCGCGCCGCCACGGCTAAAATAATCCGCGAACGGTTGGCCAAAAACTTTTGCTTTGGCCAAAATCACGATTTTTTTACCCTTTAACGGTTCGCCGGTTTCCTGCAGTAATGCCAAAACAGCCTGATAAACGGGCGGGAGGATTTGGTCCGCGCCGCCGCTATTTAAACGGGTGATATTTTTCGGATGAAAGCAATCCGCGTCTTTTTCCGGATTGAGCGCGCCAATAATTTTATCCGCGTCCAGTCCGGCGGGCAAGGGCAATTGGACTAAAACAGCGTCAATCAAATCGTCTTGGTTTAAATAAGCCAAGGTGTCCAAAATATCCTTTTCCGGCACGTCCGGCGAAAACCGATATAAGTGGGTGTCAATGCCGACTTTTTGCGCTTCCTGCTGTTTCAGCTTCACATATAAAGCCGACTCTTCGGAATCGCCCGCCAAAATAATGGCCAAATTCGGCCTTTCACCGACCAAACTTGATTGCCCGTTAGAGAGCGGACAGTTCGAATTGAGAGCAATGATTTCTTGGACTAAACGATCTTTGATTTTTTCCGCCATGACGCGGCCGTCAAGAATTTTCATCATAAAAAATTATTTCTGGGCAGGCCAGCCGGGGATAGGAAAAAGGGCGCAAAGCTCTTTGATTTTTTCTCTGATTTCGCTTAACCGGCTCTCGTTTTGATGGTTTTGGACGGCCGCATCCAGGCAGTCGGCAATGAATTTTATCTGGGGTTCTTTTATGCCCCGCGTGGTAATGGCCGGCGTGCCCAAACGGACGCCGGAAGGATTTAATGGCGGTTTGGGGTCGTTCGGGATGGTGGAACGGGAAACGGAAATGCCGGCTTTGTCCAATGCGATCTCCGCTTCCTGGCCGCTCAAATTCCGATTGGACATATCAACGACCAAAAGATGATTGTCCGTACCGCCGGAAATCACCCGATAATCGCGGCTGATCAATTCCTCGGCCAAAACGCGGGCGTTTTTGATGACCTGCCGGGCATAGTCTTTGAATTCCGGCCGTAAAGCCTCGCCGAAAGCCACGGCCTTGGCCGCGTTGATGTGGTCGTGCGGCCCGCCCTGCATACCCGGAAAAACCGCCCGGTCAATCCGTTTAGCGAATTCTTCCCGGCACATGATGATAGCGCCCCGCGGTCCGCGCAAAGTCTTATGCGTGGTCGTGGAAACCACATCAAAAATCGGCACTGGGTTGGACATTTCACCGGCCGCGATCAAACCGGCCGTATGCGCGATGTCCGCGAAAGTAAAAGCACCGACTTCGGCCGCGATCTCCCGGAATTTCTCCCATTCAATCTCCCGCGCGTAAGCGCTGAAGCCGGCCACGATCATTTTCGGCTTTTCTCGCCGGGCAATTTGGCGCACCCGGTCCATATCAATCCGGCCGGTGGCCGGATTAACTTCATATTGGACAAAATTATAAAGCAGGCCGGAAAAATTGACCGGGTGGCCGTGCGAAAGATGGCCGCCGTGGTCAAGTTTCAAACCCAAAACTTTGTCGCCGGGTTTCAAAAACGCGAAATAAACCGCCGCGTTGGCCGGCGAACCGGACAAGGGCTGGACATTGACATGTTCGGCGCCGAACAATTTTTTCGCCCGGGTCGCGGCCAAACTTTCCGCCTCGTCAATAATCTGGTTCCCGCCGTAATAACGATGGCCCGGATAGCCTTCGCTGTATTTGTTGGTCAGAACAGTGGCCATCGCTTCCAGAACGGCCGGGGAAACGTAATTCTCTGAAGCGATCATTTCTAATTCTTCGCTTTGACGAGCCATTTCGCGCCGGACCACGGCCATGATTTCCGGATCAGCCTGGCTGAGATTTTGATAATTAAGCATATGAATAATTACGTTAAGGTATTTTTATGGTATCACACGGGGAAAAAATGTCAAAAGAAAAAAGGCGCCTTTTTTAAAAAAGGCGCCCGGAAAAATTGTTTACGCGAACAGGCGGCTGACTGATTCGGCGTTATAACAGCGCCGGATGCTTTCCGCCAGAATATCGGCAATGCTGACCTGCACAATTTTCGGGCATTGCCGCGCTTCCTCGCGCAAGGGGATGGTATCGGAAACCAACAACCTTTCTATTTCCGAATCGGCCAGCCGCAAATTAATTTCTTGATCCGGCAAAAATAATCCTTTGGCCCATGTAGCGCGCTTTTTGCCGTAATGATTTTTGGTTTGTTGAAAAAATTCCCGAAG
>PCSD01000112.1 GCA_002771615.1 Candidatus Falkowbacteria bacterium CG23_combo_of_CG06-09_8_20_14_all_49_15 | reverse complement strand
CCGAATTAGGTAGCTTGGAATTTTTTAACAACTTGGGCATATATATAACAGTAAATTAGTTTACTGTTCTATACAAGCCCCTTTAATTATTTTGACAATTATATGGCCAAGGCAAGAATTTTTTCCGGCGTCCAGCCGACCGGCAACCTGCATCTGGGCAATTACTTGGGTGCGATTGAATTGTGGCTGTCCTTGCAGAACAAATACGACTGCATTTTTTCCGTGGTTGATTACCACGCGATCACCGTCAGCCAGGAACCCCGGAAATTAAAAGAGAGTATACTGGCGATCGCCAAAATCATGCTGGCCTCCGGCATCAATCCGGACCAGTCCGTCATCTTCCAGCAGTCTGCTTTGAGCGCGCATACGGAACTGGCCTGGATCCTGAATTGCACGGCGCATATGGGCGAGCTGAAGAAGATGACGCAATTCAAGGAAAAATCCGCGGGCCAGAAAGACATTGTCAGTCTCGGCCTGTTCGCTTATCCGGTCTTGATGGCGGCGGATATTTTGCTTTATCAGACCGAGGCCGTGCCGGTGGGCGAAGATCAGTCCCAGCATGTGGAGCTGGCGCGGGATCTGGCCCGCCGCTTCAACCATCAATTCGGCCAGACGTTCACGGTGCCGGATTTGATCACGCGCCCGGACGGCGCGCGCATCATGGGTCTGGATGATCCGCGCAAAAAGATGAGCAAGAGCGCGGCCAGCGAATACAATTATATCGCCTTGTTGGACGAACCGGACAAAGCCGCTAAAAAAATAATGAAAGCTGTCACCGATTCCGGACAGGAAATAAAGTTCGCGCCCGCGAACAAGCCGGCCATCAGCAATTTGCTGACTATCTATTCCCTGCTTTCCGGCCGGACCATCGCGCGCTTGGAAGAAGAATACCAAGGCCGACAATACGGCGCCTTGAAAAAAGATCTGGCGGAAGCTGTCAAAATTTTTCTTTCGGATTTCCAGTCGCGTTTAAATGAGATTACGGACGCGCAAGCGCGCCAGGTCTTGAGCGCGGGCGCGGCCAAGATCGCGCCGCTGGCCGAATCAACTTTACGGACGGCGAAAGAGAGGTTGGGCTTAACGCTCAATAATCACCGTTAAGCGTTATAAATAATTTAACAAATAGAGAAAATTTTAAAGTGAGCCGTGCCAATTCATTTCAATTCAACCAGGTGATTAATTTTTAA
Organism: Candidatus Falkowbacteria bacterium CG23_combo_of_CG06-09_8_20_14_all_49_15; assembly: GCA_002771615.1. GTDB lineage: Bacteria > Patescibacteriota > Patescibacteriia > Patescibacteriales > UM-FILTER-48-10 > UM-FILTER-48-10. The sequence continues at coordinate 4,165 of PCSD01000112.1, read as the reverse complement.
TGATCCGCGCCAGTTTGCGATTAATTTTGCGCTAAAATAAGAATAAAAAATAAATAATCTGGTTAAAATTTAAATTATCAATAAATTATCAGGACTAAAGTTTCGTTCTATTTTTTAAAAAAAATTTAATTTGAATTTTATGGACATCAATGAACTTTTAAGCGCCGCCCAGACCTTGACCAGCGAGCTGTTTTCCCGCAAACTCAATGAATTCATCCGCGCCAATTTTCGCTTCAGCAATCTGAACGAAAAAAACCGCCGGATATTTTTGGATCTGGTGGCCAAGTATAAGCAGGACTACCTGCGTCATGGACGTAAAGTGCCGGGCGAGCGGCTTCGCCTTGATTCCCTGAAATTATACACGGACCGGGTCAAGCTGGGCATCACGGAAGAAGACCTTAAGGATCTCCGCGAGCTGCTGGCTATCTTCAAATAGTTTCTCCGCCGCGGATCAGCGCCAGCACTTCCGCTAATTTTTCTCTTTTGATTTCTTCCGTCTTCCCTTCCAGATTCAAGCGCAAGGCCGGTTCCGTGTTGGAGGGCCGGACATTGAACCACCAATCCGGAAAATCAATCCGCACCCCGTCCAGTTCGCTGATTTGACCGTCAGCGTATTTTTTTTTGAGCCTTTGCATAATCGCTTCTTTGTCCATAACTTCGGAATTGATTTCGCCGGAATGGAAATATTTTTTCAGAGCCTGGCAATGGACGGATAATGGCTGGCCGGTCCGGTTGAGCAAGTTGAGGATGAGAAGGGCGGCTAAAGTGGACATTTCCGCGTTCTGATTTTCTTGAAAATAATAATGGCCGGAAAGTTCACCCGCGAAAATCGCGCCTTGCTCGCGCATTTGTTTTTTTATGAGCGAATGCCCGACGCGGCAAAGCTCCACTCGGCCTCCTTGCGCTTGAATGAATTCCCGCACGGCCTTGGAACTGCGCAGATCAATCAGCACCAAGCCGCCCGGATGATTCTTCAGCACTTCTCCGGCCAGGAGTCCGGAAATGAAATCCATTGGCACGATTGCGCCCTGTTCGTCCACAAAACCGATCCGATCCGCGTCACCGTCGTAAGAAAAACCAAGATCCGCTTTTTCCGCGCGGACTTTTTTTTGGAGAGCGGCTAAAGTTTCGGTTTTCAAGGGATTCGGTTCATGGTTCGGAAAAGAGCCGTCGTATGTGTCATACAGCGGAATCACTTTGATGCCGTCTGCCAGGCGGTCGAAAATCGGCTGTTCAAAAATGCCCATGGCATTGCCGTAATCAATGACGATTTTTTTCTTTTGCCCGGCCAGTGCTTGGAAAAATTTAGCGATAAAATTAAAATAATCATCTTGGATGCGATTGTCGGACGAAATTTGGCCGGCTTTTTTTTCGTCCGGCCATTGTCCATTGACCGCCAGGGATTTGATCTCTTCCAGGCCGGTGCCGGCGCCGACCGGGACCGCGTTTTTCCGGCAGATTTTAAAACCGTTGTAAGCGGCCGGGTTATGCGAGGCCGTAACCATCATGGCCGCATCCACAGCCAGGCGGCTGGAGGCGAAATAGACCATAGGTGTGCTGGCTAAATCAAGATCAATCACGTGGGTGCCCTCGGCTGTCAGACCCTTGATCAGGGATTTTTTCAAAGAAGGCGAAGAGTTCCGCATATCGCGTCCGACCGCCACCGAACGCGCGGATAAAAAGCGCGCGCTGGCCCGCCCGATCGCGTAAGCGCTTTGCTCATTGATTTCCTCCGGATAAAGGCCGCGGATATCATAGGCCTTGAAAATACTCTCGTTTACAGGCATAATGGTTTTATAAAATAATTTTTAAAAATATGATTGGAGTTTTTGATTCCGGTTTCGGCGGTCTGACCGTTTTGCGCGCTTTGCTTAACAAATTGCCGGATTATGATTATTGCTATTTGGGCGATAATGCCCGTGCTCCTTATGGGAATAAATCTGACGAGCTTATCTATTCTTATACGATCGAGGCGCTTGATTTTCTTTTTCACCAAGGCGCGCAGTTAATTATTATTGCCTGTAATACATCTTCGGCCCGCGCGTTACGGAAGGTCCAACAAAATTATTTGCCGAGTAATTATCCTGATAAAAAAGTTTTGGGAGTGATTATCCCCGTGGCGGAAGAAGCCTTGCGCCACAGCCGATTTGGCCGTGTGGGCGTGATCGGCACCAAAGCGACCATCTCTTCACAGGCTTATGAAGTGGAGTTAAAAAAACAGCTGGACAAGAAAAAAAATAAGAATTTATTTAATTTTAGCCAAAAAGATTTGAATATCAGCGTAACTGCTTGCCCCTTGCTTGTCCCTTTGGTTGAAGAAGGCTGGCTAAACAATCCGTTGACAAAAAAAATAATCAGATATTATCTCCGGCCTTTAAAGAGAAAAAAAATTGATACTTTGATTTTAGGTTGCACCCATTACCCTTTTTTGCTTAAACCAATCCGGTCCATTATGGGCAAACAATGCCGAGTGATTGATACGCCCGCCATTGTGGCGGACAAGACGGCTGATTATCTGGAGCGGCATTCAGACATCAAAGATAAGATTGGCCGCAGTCGCCAAAGAAATTATTTTACCACTGACGACCCGGATGATTTTTACGCCAAAGGCCAAAGGTTTTTACTTGATTCTTTGACCAAAGTCTTTCGGGCGAAATTAGGCCGGATTTGAATTAAAAAGGCGGTTCTTTCCAACAATCACCGGGATTGATTTATCAGCCATACTTATTTGTATGGGTGTTTTTAAGGAATATGTGTAATCGGCCAGAAAATCCGCGTCGGCCTGGCGGATCAGGAGTTTTTGAAAAGTAAAAACACTGACTTGCGGGTTTTTTTCCGAAGAAGCGAAAGACCAGCGTGTTTTTGGCGTAATAATCAGCTCTAATTTATGATCATTTTTTTCGGAACGCGTCAAATAAGCGGAATTTTTTTGCCCAGGCCAATTAACAATGGCAATTTCGCTTGGCGAGCTGATTTCCAGAGAAAAATTTTCATCAATTTCCAAGCTGGCCTGACCGCATAAAGTGTTTAGGCCAGATAAAAAATAACGATCATTGGCAATTCCTAAATTTACTTTTTCAATTAAGCGCGCCGAAAGCACTTCTCCGGCCTCCTCTTCATCAGGAATACCAAGATGGCGGGCAATTGAGTTGGCCCGTCCTTTGATTGGAATAATAAAAATCGGCACAGGTTCGCCGGGCGCTTGGGTTTGGTCAAAATTAGCCACAGCGTTTAAAACTTTGTTCACGGTCAAATCATCTCCCACCGCCACAATCGCTTTCGCGCCTTGCACCAGCTCTCTATGCACGGCCGCCTCCACATTTTTCATTACTCCTAAGCGGATAATCCGGCCATTCAGGCCCAAATCAGTTATTCTTATTTCAATCCGATCTAAAACTTTTTTATATCTGGCCTCTGTTAAAAAATCATCGTAAACATAAATATTCATAACATTTTATTCATCGTGTTTATCAGTCTTACTTTGTACTGAATTTTGCATATTAATCTTACCATTTATCTGCGCCCCCTTTTCAATAGACAGACTTTGGGTAATAATATCTCCATTAATTCGCGCCGATCCGGCAACATTTAAATAACCACTGATTTGTAAATTACCAATGATTTCTCCGCCGATTCTTGCTTCTTTTGCTTCAATATTAGCGTTTATTTTTGCTTTGTCGCCGATATAAAGCCGCCCCTTGGTTTTAATTGATCCTTCAACCACACCATCAATTACCATATCGCCGTCGCCATGAAAATTTCCTTTGACCTTGACTGAAGGGCCAATTATTGTTTCGGCCGCGTTTGGTTTTTCCAGATTTGCATTGACTTGTTTGTTGAACATATTATTTGTTATGAGTTATGTCTCTATATAGATTAATATATTGCTAATAATAAAGCAAGACAAAATAATTTGCCAAACAGGAAAAAATAGTATATTATATATAAATATAGACTGGATAAATATTTTTGGCTAACTTTAAACAAAATATTGATTTAAGTCCACACTACTGTGGACTAAAGTTGGGCTCGTGGCGCAACTGGTTAGCGCGCCTCGATGGCATCGAGGAGGTTAGGGGTTCGACTCCCCTCGAGTCCACAATTCAAGAGCAAGTTTTGTAAAAAACTGGAAACAAAAAAGATATTTTAAAATTGGTCTTTACTC
>PCSD01000053.1 GCA_002771615.1 Candidatus Falkowbacteria bacterium CG23_combo_of_CG06-09_8_20_14_all_49_15 | reverse complement strand
TGGCGCAACCATTTGACCAGGGCATTACCGATCCGCGGGTCATGGCGATCAAAATCATCCAGATCATGCTCGCTTTTGTCGCCATCATCTGCCTATTTTTAATCATTTATGCCGGCTTTACCTGGATGACCGCCGGCGGGGAAGAAGAAAAAGTGAACAAGGCCAAAAAAACCATCAAATACGCCTTGTCCGGAGTGGTGGTGATCATATTCTCCTATTATCTTCTGGAGTGGGTAGTGAAAATAGTCAATGAAGAAATTTTTGAGGCTTTGCCTTAGGGCTATTGTTTTGGCGGCCGTCCATTTACTGGCCATATGACTTTATTTAAAAACAAAAAATTTCTTATATTTTTAATTTGTTTATTATTATTTGACCTGGTTTTTTTCCTTTGGTTTTTTGCCGCGCAGACCAAAAAATCGATCTGGCCGGAGAAAGATTTGCTTTTCGGCTTGACCTATTCCCAGAAGCAGGCGGAAACATTGGGACTTGATTGGCAAAAGGTTTATTTGGCGGTTTTGGACGATCTGGGCGCGCGCCGTTTGCGTTTGGCCGCCTATTGGGACGAGATTGAAAAAGCCGAGGGGCAATATGACTGGCAGAGGCTTGACTGGCTGATTGATCAGGCCGGACAAAGGGAGGCAGAGATAATTTTGGCCGTGGGCGGGCGTTTGCCGCGCTGGCCGGAATGCCATTGGCCGTCTTGGGCGGCGGATGTATCAGAGGCGGAACGGGAGAAAAAAATTCTTGCCTATCTGGAGGCAAGCATCAGACGCTATCAGGACAGAAAAAATATATTGGCCTGGCAGGTGGAAAACGAGCCTTTTTTATCTTCTTATTTCGGGGAGTGCCCGCCCTTGCGCGTGGAATTCCTTGATCAGGAAATCGCTTTAGTGAAGCGCTTGGACGCGCGGCCGGTGGTGGTCACGGATTCCGGTGAATTATCTTTTTGGCTGCCCGCGGCCCGGCGGGCGGACATTTTCGGCACCACCATGTACCGCGACACTTATTCCAGCCATTTCAAAAGATATATCCATTATCCGCTTACGCCCGCTTTTTTCCGCCTGAAAAAATTGTTTGTTTCCTGGCTGGCCAAGCCGTCCG
>PCSD01000007.1 GCA_002771615.1 Candidatus Falkowbacteria bacterium CG23_combo_of_CG06-09_8_20_14_all_49_15 | reverse complement strand
TATGACGCTAGTAGGACATTATCATAAAATTTTCACAGAAAAAAAAGGGGTGCCAAGCTTTACGCCCAGCACCCGAAAAATTGTTCAACTAAAAGGGAGTTTTGCCAGTGTGCAACGGGCCCACAAAATCGTAGCCCGTGCCCGGCACGTTAACTACCGTACAGGTCTTCCCGTTGCCCGGGTAGGCTGGGAACCTTTTTGAAACGCCCTCGTCCACGAGCACATGGGGCAGCCAATAATTGGCGTACCCCAGCTGGAAATTAAAGCGGATAAAACGTCCGCTTTCCAGCATAGGCGGGCGGTCCAACTTCACCACCCAGAAATTTCCTATGATTTCCATCTGCAGATCCCGGCCCCAGCCGGTGAAACCGGATCTGAAGGTGGGGTCACCGGGGGCCATCTTGTTCCCTTCCACCACCAGGTCCTTATGGACCCAGCAGTGGGTTGAATTGCAGCCCACCTGCTCAGTGGAGTATCCCTCCACCTGAGCGAAAGCCACGCCAGCCGCCATTGTTACGGCGGCTACCACTAACAACGAAAAAAAATACTTTCTCATTTTTTTCCTCCTTCTTTTTCCTTTTTCTTGTTTATTTTTTGGCTGGCCGCTGACCACCAGCGGTGCCAAACAAATCTGCTTTGACAGCAGAGTCCTGAAAAAAATCTTTTCCAAGACTCTGCTGCCAAAATTATAATGAGCGATTCAATATATCTAAAAATTACAAGACATTATCCATTGATCCTTTTTTGATCACTTCTTCATAGCTTAAATCGTCAATTTTGTCAAGGCTCACGTCCGCAGTTTGCTTATTGCTCTGTCTGTTTTCTGGCGTAAAAATATCTGGCCGCTTTGGAACGTTAATGCGCGCCGGCTCTTCCGCGAATGAAACATCAATATTCATTTCCCGCCCGGCCTGATCCTGATGTTCCTGCTTGACCGGTTTGGCCGAAACACGCTCGTCCGTTGATTCCGAATCAGACAGCAGATAAACAATGGCAAAAGAAAAAATCAAGCCCAGCAGTCCGGCAAAAACCAATGTCAAACGCAAATTCGGACGCGCGATCTTCTGCGAATAGACCGGCGTGCTGATGATTTTCAAACTGATCTTGTCGCCGCCGCCGTGATATTGCTGATGTTTGCCCAAAAGCGTGAAATTGATGGCCCGGGTAATCTGCTCCAACTGGTATTTATCTTCGTGATAAACCTTGATATTGATGATGCCGGTATCATAGACAGAAGAGGCTTTGACCGTGCTTTGCCAAATACGCAATTGTTTTTCCGGATTATCGCTGAAATAAGCGCGGCTGATGTTAAAGCCGGCCGCCAGCACCTGTTCATAGAAAATATTGGTGGACACGACCCGCGCCAAGATCGTGCTTAAATATTCGTTGGAGCGGGAGGCGTTATACGGATCCAAACCTTCTTTGAATTCCTGCACCAAGAGGATTTGGGTTTCAGCCCGGTATTGCCAAGGCTGGAAATAGAGCCAAAGGCCGCTGACCAGCAAAGCGACAAGCAAGGGCATGGCAAAGGCCGTTTTATGATTATTTATTTTTTGCCAATATTGGTAAAAATTCATAAGAAATATGGATATGGACGAAACATTTTTGATTAAGATTTATAAACTTATCACAAAATAAAAGATTTGTCAAGCTTAAGTCTTGCATTACCCTTGACTTTTTTCTGTTTTGTGTTATGATAGCCAATCAATTTGTTCGTTGACAAAGATTCCGATCCGGTGAAAGCCGGCTTTGGATTATATATATTTTCTTTATATTACCAAGCTGATTGTCAGCTTGGACAAAATAAAATAAAAACAAAGAAAAAAGGAGAAGGAAAATGAAGAAAATAAGTATTTATTTTGTGCTTTTGACTATGGCGGCTGTGTTTTATATTAGCACAGCCCATACTGATGAGCCTCCACCGACTCCGCCAGTGGGCTTTTCCGCCCAGAGCGAAGCAAAAATCGCCGATAGTTTTACCTATGGCGATGAAAAAAACGGGGGGTTTACAAATTATCAAGGTTTTGTTTCAGCCTGCGCAACCGATTTTATAAAGGCAGAAACACAGACCACCATAAACGTAAACATAAAAATCCCGTCGGCCAGCAATGGTCAGTCTGGAACCAGTTTGGATTTCCAATCCATTCTGCAGGGAACTGGTACCGTTGAGTATGGAGGCACCGTAAAGAGAGGGGATTGGATCAACCAGCAGGTTGAGGTCATAAAAGATCAATCTGCATATTTCCTGTATTCCGGCAATACTTCAGAAACACAAATCGCCGGAAAGAAAGAAAATGTGTCAGGGAATGTGCCGATCTCTGGCGGCATCAATGCCACTAATCTGGGAGCTTTCACTGGCGATGGCGAGAAAGCCATGAAGGTCGAAATCACAAACAGCCTGACTGGCAATGCGCCTGATGACGCCACCACCAAGATATTTTCTGGTTTTGGCGTATACGGCGGCGGAGTCAACATTGGCGGTGCCCAAGCCGGTTTTAGCGGGACATACAATGTCATGCCGGCTTCAGGAATAAACGTGCAAGCTGGCGGCTTTGCAGAAGTGGTCAAAACTCAAACAACAAACGGCGTGCAGTTTAGCGTCCGTTCACAATCAACTGCAAAAAAGCAATGATTGAAGGAGGGTGCCATGAAAAAATTTTTTCTTTTCTTAATTGTTGCCTTCTTGGCCATCAGTTTTAGTCAGAAGGCGTCCGCGGCGGATACCAATAGTAACTCGGCTTTGATCCAGCAATTTTCGGATAACCACGGAAACTACACATATGGGGATTTACTGAACAGTACAAAACAAGACCCAACCGTAGTAAATGGGCTTCAGCCTTTTCCGGCCGAAAAAACAAACGATACCCGTCTGCCTGTTCTTTTGGGCAGATATGGGTTCGTTCTCTTGGATGACTTTGATGAGGTATATCAAGGCATCAGAGTGGAAAACTTGCTGGCGGGCAAATCTAATTGGTGGGACTCTTCGGAAAATTTTTACCCGCTGGAAGCCGAAGACACCACCGCGGCGGAAAATGATAGAGTGTCTCTTCTTCCCTATTATCCCTGGGGGGTAGAGAAAGTCGGGGAGGCTTTTATCGCTGTCCCCAAGGATCATGAAATTATCACTCCATACCTTTATGAGGCAATTAGAAAGGTGTGGAGCAAGACCGGTTGCCGCTACTACACGGTCTTGACCAATATGCGGCAAATCACTGCCAATATGGGGTGGGGTGCCGGCATATCGTTTGTCGGCTCAGTATTGCCGGCACCTGATTCGCACGGCAGCCGGACTGGCATGGTAAGCGGTACCGGTGTTGGCGCTGGAAAATTTGAGTCATTTGTCTGGCAGAAACCCGGTTTTTATGTAATCGGGTGGCAGCATTACCTGTCTGAAAATGAAGCCAAGACAAACCTGGCCCGATTTAAATCAAGGGCCGCGGTCAAGGCCGCTGAAACTGTTAAAAAAGAAGAAACAGTGACCAAAAAAGTAGTCTCTGTTTCCGAACCGTCTAACGAACCACCGAAAACCGAAACAAAAATACTGCCGACTGCCCCTATCTTGTTTGCCTACGACAGTGATGTCGTTGCTCATGCCGAAGAGGAAAAAATACGAAAATGGGCCAACGATATTGCCCGGATTGTGGACAAAATACAGCCAAACCAAAAAATTGTTCTGATTGGCGGTGCCAGTATTGAAGGCACTGATCGGCATAATTGGGACTTAGCCGGGCGGCGTGCTGAAAACGCTGCCTTAAAAATGGCGGAGATGCTCATCAACTTGGGTGTCTCCAAAGAATGGATAAACGAGCACCTACAGTTCCAATCTGTGGGTGAAAACTTTATCCAGATTAAGGAAGACGGCCAGCACCCGAAAAACCGGTGCGTCTACATAGCCGTCCAAAACAGATTGACTTAAATTCTCCTCGCCGCTTCTGGCGGCGAGATTCAAGGAGGAAAATAATGATGAGATATTTTTGTTTAATTGCGATTATTTTTTTGTTCTCCGCCTGCGCTACTGGCGGACGAGGCGGATGGAATGGCGAAGTGCGCAAATCAACATACGCTCCAGCAGTTGATTCGGATTGGAGTGTAAAAGAGGCGCCCCCCAAAGCGCCTGTTGAAAAAACGGCCGAGGCGCCAGTCAGCGCACCTCAAAAAATTGACTTGAGCAAGCTGACAACTCCGGCCGCATCAGCTCCGGCCAAAGATTCAGCAACCGCTCAACCCGCCCAAGCCGCACCGGCTCCGGCCGCAGCGGATAAGGTCAAAGCCGCGCCTGCCACCTTGAAAATATTACAAGCAAGGATAGCGGTGGTGGAAAAAATAGTTGGACAACATGACAAAAAAATCAAAATACTTACAGACTATCAAATAAAAATTGATAGGAAATTGGAGGCTCTAAATATTGACGGAATAAACAAGGTGGTTACGAGCCCTTTTAATCAAGGCTCGGCGCAAATTACAAATACAATTACAAAACAACTGGACGTAATCGTCAAAAAAATAAAGACAAAGACGAAAAAAAATGTCCACATCTTTATCGAAGGCCTGGCCAGTATCACTGGCCGGCCGGAAAACAATCAAAAATTAGCTTGGCAACGCGCCCAGACAGTTAAAAAATATCTCGAAGAAGAAGGAGGAGGGCTAGAATGGACAATAGAGGCGGTGGGAATCGGTTCCACAAACCGCATGCTCTATATGTCTAACAATCAAAGCGTTATTCTCACAATTGAATAGCGCGCAAAACCCCGGCTCAAAAACCCGGGGTTTATTATTGGCTTCATTTTTTCTGTAATTCTATCGATTTGAATGGTTCAATAAAATTATCTAAAAATTCAGATAATTTAGTGTAATTATTATTATCTATTTTTTGATTGTTCGCATATAATTCTGCTTTTCCGTTAGAAAATATTTTTAACGCAAATTTATTACTATTACTATTATATTGCATTTGGATTACGTTTTCATTTGTTAAATCATCTTTAACAATGTTTATAGCTTTCAATATTCTATTCTCGATATTTTGATTAATATCATTTTGTTTACAATAATTTTGAAAAAATTGCTTCATTGAATCTTTATCATCATTATTATTAAACAATTTAGCCAAAGACTCATTACAGCCTGACCCAACATCAAAAAAATTATTACTATTCATTTTAGCCAATAATTCCGCCGACCCAACGTAATTACTGCTAACATCATTTAAAGACTCTCTATTTTCGGCAATAGGAGATTCTTCCAATTCGGCACCCTCAGAACTGATTGTATTCAATCCCGGAACATCATTTCTTGTTTCCATTTTCTGTAAATCTATCAAAGGTTGATTTATGGCTTTTTCTAAATCTTCAAGACTGTCATATGCATGATTCCAGCCGGCTGGACCGTCGACAAAAATCTTTCCGTCTTTAATGAGCAAATCATAATCTGGCGCATTTTTAATATTTAAATGGATTGTGGCGCCATTATTATTATTTGAGAAGAGAATATCATTTTTATATTCATAGCCTATCCGACCAGCGCTTTTTCTAACCATTTTCTCTAAGAGATCAGGAATCTTCTCTATTTGTTTTTGTGCGTCTGTTGTTGAATTAGAATTTTTATCATCAATTGCTGGAGATTTTTCTTTACCTGAATTTTTTGAGGTAATAATGTGCTGGGAATTTTTTCTTAATCGCTCCTCGCTCCTCAACCCTGCCTCCATGGGCGCCGTACCTTTTTCCACCTCAAATGTCCCATCAGAATGCAGAACAACTCGGTTCCCTGCATAAACCAGATTGCGAACATCATCTCCATCGCCCAGTTTGAGGTTAGACACGGACATTTTCCGAATTGCCTTGCTCAACAGGGAGCCACGGTTTTTATCGGTAATATTTGGATTGCTAATATAACGACTGATGAATTTGTCTTTTGTTTCATCTTGAGCGTTTTTTACCGCTTCGTAAAGGGCCGCAGATAGAGTATGATGCTTTTTATCAATCGAAACGAAGCTAACCGGATCGGACGTAGTTGTAAATTTTTTGGAGTCACTACCACGCGGATCTTGCTCATTCATCTGGTTAGTTTGTTTTGTTAATTCACTTTGCTCATCATCATTAATTATTATCATTTTACCTGTATCAATATCTGCAGTTTTTATTGCGTATTTACCATCATTAGTAATAATCACTTCGCTCCCAGGCGTTAATAAAACCGGTTGCTGGCTATTTTCAAGATGACTTAAATAATGATCTTTAACTTTTTTTAAAGCGTTTTCAATTTCTGAATTTATATTTATATTTTTACAATCACTTTCTTCTAATTTTAACCATTGACTAATAAATTTTTTCACTTTTTCTGGTTCTTCCCTATTCAGTAGTCTTCTTAGAACACTATCCAAAGACTCATTTTTTTCCACCTTTTCAACAATACCGTGAATAGTAATATAATTAAAATTTGTGGTTGTGGCTTGTGCTTCACCGGGACTAAAAGAATCTGCTAAAAAATCTGTTAAGGTTTGACTTAATCGCGGCGCCAACTGCGCGAAACGATAAAGAGAATCAAGAGTCATAACCATACCCACGCCTTTGCCGGTTTTTTCTGTTAAACGCGCCAAATATGCCAAAGTATCAATTGTTCCTTGGTCGCCGACAATTCTATCTAGATCGTCAAAAACAGCCTTTTTTTTGGCCATGAAATCTTGTTTGGCTTTTTCCTTGTTCTCTGAGGAGTTTAAGTTAGAATTTTCTATTTTATCTATTTCCTTCTGAAAATGATTAACAATCATGCCCATATGTTTATTCATGATCTTGCCAATAAAACCAAGACCGGCGTAATCTGTCCGGTTTATTCTTTTCACCAAATCGGCCGGCAGATTTTCCTGATAAGCTTGCCGTAAGTCTTCACTCTCAACATGACCGTTGCTTTTTTGACAAACTTTTTCATACAGATCCCAAGCTTCTTCATAGGCTATGTCTTTGTCGTGAACTCGGGTGTTTTCAAGCGCGCCTTCATAATTAAATCTTGTTTCTTTCAAGGCCTCGCTACGACGACCAATAAACATGGCACTGGCGGTAATATGACGAAAAGGATTAGCCACGCCGGCGTCAAAAAGGATACGGGCATAACGAGTCAAGGTGCCAAAACCTTTTCCCATGCCTGAAAGTACGGATAAATTATTTTTGGGCCCGCTTTCATTAATCGCTTTTTCAGCGATCGCTTTATTTTTATCACAAATTGAGGCCTCGCTTGTAAAATATGTATTTAAAAAACGGCTATTGCTTGAAAAACCCGCCAAACCCTTAAAAACTTTGGAAAAAAAATCTTCATGCACGCGCGTGATTTCACTGCCGATCTTAGATAAACCGCTTAAAAATTTGAGTTGTTCGCCCTGGGACAATTTCTGGATATGCATCATACTTGCCTCACCCATTTTTTTGAACGCGGAATTCACTTCTTGAGAAAAAAAATCTTTGGTCTTATTCCAACCTTTAGTAAAAATACCTTGATGTTCGCCTGCATCAATTCCTTTATTAGAATTTTCTTCTGTATTTGATTGTGGGATTGTGGGTAAAACATTTTCCATACTCATAAATTTAAGTCTATAAATTAAACTAACTTAAATTAAACTATCTTAATAATTAGCTTATCCCGAATTCGTCTATGGCGACGATTTTCTTCCCCTCAAGGATATTATACAAAAAAACATCGGTAATGTCACGCCGATATTTGAATTCGCGGTTGCCGAGAATGGTAAAACGGATATCCTTGCCCAGCTCGTTTTCCAGCTCGTTGATGATCCGTACCAAACGCGGCTTGTTGAACTGCCCGACCGCCAAGAGGTCCACAGGCGAAAATGTGTTATTCACGAAAAAACCGCTAAAAACAAGGAGTTTCGGCACGCCGGCCCGCTTGACCTTCTCAATGAAATCCCGTTCGTAAAGGATCTGCGCCTTGACGACCAGGGACTTCAGCTCTTCCAGCAGGATGAAATCCGGATTCACTAGATAAAACTTCTTTTCCTGGCGGTTATTCGCCTGGCTTTCCACTGGTCCCGGGTTTTCCGGATTATCCACAGCCTCGGCCGATATCGGCCGGCTCTCTCCTTTGCCCAAAGACGAAGCCAGTAAGCCGAATTTCTCCAGATTATCAAGCTCGCGGCGCACGGCATTAAGCTGTAATTTCAGCTGACGAGCGATCTGACGGATATAGAGCTTTTCCTGGGGATGAAGAATGAAATGTTTCAGGAGTTTTAGGCGGGTCTTTGATCCAAACAGGCGGTTGAGCATAAAAAATAGCCTATTTAAAATAAAAAAAATACTATTTTATAGTTGCGTTTAAAGCACACCCAACTCTTCCCTTCTATCTCCATTTATAGTATAATATTTACGGCTGTTAGTCAAACATCGGCGGCCGCAAATTATTCTATTTTTTCTGAAATCATGTATAAAATCGCGGAACTCAACACCGGGACCGGCAAACGGCGAGATATTGCTTCGGCGGTTTTTTTATCGCAACCGGACGCTAACAAAGAAAAAGTGGCCGGGCGGCTTTTTGGTTTGCTGGAAATCCAACCCGCGGACAGCCTGAGTCCGGCTCTGCTGGAAATGATCTGGCAGAACTTGAAAAATAATTATTACCAGAACGAAAAAATTTTTCTTTTGGAAAGGTTGAGCACTCTGAAAGTTGACCATATCTTTGAAGCCGCGACCGCCAAGACCAACAAGGACTTCGGCGCTTACCTGCAGGAAAAAAAGATCAGGTTCAACTATCAAAATCTGCGCGCGACCATCGGCGTCTTGCATAATGACTATCTTTATTTCGCGAACACCGGCACCAACAAACTTTTGCTTTGGAGCCCGCACCGAGCCGGCCAAGGACGACAGCTCATAAACCTAAATAAGCCAGTCGCTGAAGAAAGCGGTCCGGAAGGAGAAAAAAAGATCTTTTATTATTCTTTGGCCGGAAAAATCCCGGATAACAGCTTTCTCCTGCTTGCTAATGAGGCTTTACTGGAATATCTGTCTGAGAACCAGTTGGAACAGATTATCACCGCCCTGCCGCCCGCCAGCGCCGTCGCCCAAATCAAAAACTTGCTCGCAAATGTCAACAGCTATGTGCCTTTTAATGCGCTTTTAGTCAAAAAAACCGCGCTGATGGAAAGCGCGCCGATCTCCACTCCGGCGACAGCGGACAATTCCTTGGCCAAACTCCGACGCACGGAAAAAAATACGGACAAATTCCTCTCTCCTTCCGGCCTCTTTTCCGGGCAAAAGATTGAATCGTGGTGGAAAAAAATCTGGCCCTCTGTCCGCGGACGCCAAACATCATCTCCGCCCGCCTTGGTACTGAAAGAAAGGATTATTTTGAAAAAAAGACCATGGTTCGGACATGTGGCCGCCGGCTTCCGGCAAAGCGCCCGTTTGGCGGCCAATCTATTCTTCCGCCTCCTATCCCTGGGCACGCTTCTTTGGCGCGCCGCGCGTGTTTCCGCCTGGCCGGCGGGCATAAAAAAAATCCCCGCTGGGACGATTGCGTTAATCCGGAGCCTGGCCGCCTTCCTACGCGTTTTGCGCAAGCCTTACAAGATCGCGCTGGCGGTCCTGGCGCTCGTAATCATTTTTCTTGGACAAAATATCTGGCTGATGCGGCAAAAAAATAACGAACTCCAAAAACAGGAGGAATTCCTGACCTTATCCGGACAAATTGAGCAGAAACAGAACCAAGCCGACGCCAGCTTGCTCTATAATAATGATGAAGGCGCGATGAAGCTGTTCGCGGAAATTGATTCCTTGCTCCAAGCCTTGCCTGCCGGTTTGCCGGAAACGGAAAAAAAACGCGAGGAATTCACGCGCAAATACAATGAACAGCTGGAAAAACTGCGCCGAGTCGTGCGATTGAAGGAGGAAAAAAAGATTATTGACTTAAAAGAAAAAATGCCGTCCGCGGCGCCGGACAATTTGGTCTTTATCGGACCGGCCGGCCAGCTGATTGCCGCCGATACGGCGGCCAACACCCTTTATGTCATTGATCCGGAAAAACAAAGCAGTCTAACCGCCGCCGGCGGCGAACCCTTCGGATCTTACGGCTTGCGCGCTGATAACCGCCAAAATCTGGCTTTTTATTTCTTTAACAGCCAAATTCTTGAGCTCAATACTTCAGATAACCAGATCAGCCTCGCGCCCATCAAGATCAACCGGCCGGCCGCCGAATTCACCGGCCTGGCTGAATACAACGGACGGCTCTATCTTTTGAATCCGGCCGCCGGCCAAATTTACCGCCACAACCGCCTCTCCAAAGGATACGATGAAGGTACGGGTTGGCTGGAAGAAAAAATTGACTTGTCCAAGGCGGTGGACATCGGCATTGACGGCCATATTTACCTGCTCAAACAAGACGGTCAAATCATTAAACTGCTTCGTGGCCGGACCAGCGATTTTAAGCAAGGCTTGGTTGATCCGCCCATCCAAGCGGCGGTCCGGCTGATCGTTTCCGCCGACCAGCCGTATCTTTATGTCTTTGAACCGTCCGCCTTCCGCCTGATTGTCTATGATAAAGACGGCGAATTTCTTACCCAATATACTCTTGATCAGTTTACCGACTTGAAAGACGTGGCCCTTGATGAAAAGGGGAAAAATCTTTATGTCCTGAACGGTACTGCCGTCTATGGCCTCAAGCTTGAGCATATTAAATAATCAATTCTTCGACAAAAAAAACCGTCCGGCCAAGCGCTGAACGGTTTTTTTCTCACCCGAAAAAAATGGGTTATTTCAAAGTGACTTTACCGCCGGCCTCTTCCAATTTTTTCTTGATCGCGGCCGCGTCTTCCTTTTTCACGCCTTCCTTGACGATTTTCGGCGCGCCATCCACCAGATCCTTGGCGTCTTTTAAGCCGATTTCCGTCACTTCCCGGATCGCTTTAATGACGGCGATCTTGTTAGCGCCGGCTTCGGTCAATTCAATGTCAAAACTGTCCTTTTCTTCCACCGCTTCCGCCGGCGCGCCGGCCGCCGGAGCAGCCATCATCATGGCGGGCGCGGACGCGCTGACGCCGAACTTCTTTTCTAAAATTTTCACCAATTCGGCCAAATCCAAAACGGTCAAGGCTTCAATCTTGGACACGAGGTCCTGAAATTTTGCCGGAACGACGACATTTTCCCCTGACTCTGTTTGGTTGGTCTCATTTTTTACTTCTTCAGTCATATAGTTTTTTAATTATAAAAAATAATAAGTATTATCAGCCTTTAGCCGTTGGCTTTTTTCTCTTTCAGGTTGTTCAGGCAATAAAGAAAATTCCTGGTTACGCCGGCCAAGACATTGGCCAATCCGGACATTGGCGCGGCCAATGAGCCGACTAACCGAGCCCGCAGTTCCAATGTTGACGGCAGGCCGGCCAAGGCCTGGACCGCGGCCGCGGATAAATATTGCTTGTCCAGAAAACCGCCCAAAAAATTGATCTTGTCTTTATTTTCCGGACCGGCCGCGCGGAAACGGTCAATTATCTTAGCGGCTGATACTTCATCGCCGTAGCTGAAAAACGCGGCTATCTGGCCGGTGAAATCCGCCGCCGCCCCTTCTTTCAAAACATCTTCGCCTAATGATTTCTTGATCAAGGTTTTTTTCGCCACCAGCATCTCCGCCTGTTCAGCGCGCAGTTCGTTGCGGATCTTTTCGCTTTCCAATACGGTCATTTTGTTGAATTGGGCGAAAATCACGACTTTCGCTTTGTCCAGATTCTGAGTCAATTTATCCAATGTCTGTTTTTTAGCGCTCTTGCTTTTGGGCATAATATTCAAGCTAAATTTATAAAATCTTACAATTGATATAATTTAACATTTCTGGCGCTTTGCGCCAAATATGTTGTGTTAGATTCTAGACTGAAAGTTAATATTCATCAATAAAAAAACGGCTATTGCCGCAAATATAAAACAAGCTTTGTACTTGTTATTACCTCGGCGGGTCTTATTTTTTCGCCCGCGGTCTTCGGCAAATATAAAATATATATTAACAAACTGCCTTGATTTGTCAAGTAAAAAGGGAAAAAATTAAAATATAATTTTTTATTTAATTTTCGCTAAATTTAAACAAGGGGCCGAATACCAAATATTTTTTCCCTTCTGTTTCATAAACTGTCAGCAGCAAATCAACGCCTTCAATGGCCATAACCAATGATTGACCGCTGGGATAATAGTAAGTGAAAATTTTTTCTTTGGCCGGCGAAACCGTGTAAGAGGTCGCGAACTCACTGATAAATTTCTTGTCCGCCGGATCCAAAGCCTGGCCGGCTGTTTCCTTGTTAATAATTCCGGCCATAACCTCCAATTCGCCGATCAACTCCCTGAATTTTCGGCTAATTGTGTCCGCGTCCTGGATCACGGCCAGGGCCATCAGCATTTCATGGAGCATCTTGGTGTCGGCTAAAAATTCCGCCACGAGCGCCGGTTCCGGTTCAATCAAACTTAAATCACCTTCCCTGATGCCGGCCAGACTGCTTGCTTCCTGGACGCGCCGGCTCAATGTATCGGCCGGTAATTGCAAGGCGGTCCAAGAGCTCAAGACGGTCCGGATTTTCTTTTCCCGCCAAATATCCGAACCGGCCAGCAAAGGATAGTCGGCCTGCAGATATTTTTGCCCGATATGCAAAGTCTGCCAATAAATGTTGCTGTGCCAGCTGAAGCGGTCAAACAAGCCCAGTTCCGCGGTCAATCGCCCGGCTTGAGAAGGATAATTTGCAAAATAAGTATTCGCGACCAGGGCCGGATGCTCGGGCAAAGGGTAAATCAGATTAATCACATCCAGACCGAAGCCGCGGCAACGATAAAAATCTTTTTTCTGATTGACCAAGATCGTGCAAGCGGTTTTCAAATGTCGAGCCGCGGCCGGATCTTCCGCCGGCGGCTGGAATTCCCCGACTGCCGGATAAACCAGCTGTTTTAAAATGTAATCGTTCGGCCAATACCTCTCCTGTAGGAGCCTCATCCCGATATTTTTCACTTGTTTGGGGTCGTCGCGGTCAATCGCGCCTTCCATGGTCAGAAATTTGTATTCCCGCAAAGCGCCGGCGGTTTTTTCCGCTCTTTTAAAAACATCGGTCCGGGGGCCGGAAAAAACTTTTTTCACTTCATAATCTTCGCCAAAATTCAATTTCAAGGCGTCAATATAATGCAGATAGGTTAAATCGCGGCGCAAACCGGAAAAAAAAGATACGACTTTATAAATTTTCGCCCAATCATTTTTTAAGGACTGGTCGTTTTGGAAATCTTCGGCAATCAAGCAGGCGGAAATGAAGCTGATCAGCCAGTCGCTTTGGTCCAAGGCGCAATCCGGGCAAGTTTCAGAACGATAATTCAAGGGATAAAGGACATTAAACCATTTAGCCGCCATGTAATAATTACGCAGGCGGGCAGTTTTTTGATAGGCGGGCGGAACGACAAAAACCGCGTAATTCTGGTCATAGAGCATAACAGGCGATTTTTTTACGCCTTGACCGGCCAGGATGTTTTCTTTTTCCTTGGGGACATCCGCGGCCAAATAAATCGGCAGGGCAAAATCGTAGCGAGCGGCTTCCGCGTCCGTGAATTTATCCGGACGATTCGTTCCGGCCGGCGCCACTTGATCGCGGGCCGGCTTCAGCAGTTCCAAGGTAACGGCGAAAAAAGCGGCTTCCCGCCTTTCCGCTTCCAAAAGCGGGTCGTTAACCTCGCCGACGGCGGATAATCGCGCGCGATAGCGCTGATCGGCGTTCTGATAAAATTGCCGGCTGATATTCCAGATGTAATCAAAAAAAACATCTTCTTCCACGGACCGGAAAATCCCCTGCCAATGCGTGTAATAATAATAGGTCAAAAAATCCGCGGTCAGAAAAAAGGGCAGCTGCCTTTTGCTTAAAGAATTGAAGATGGAAAAAAAATCATTGCCTTCGGACCGGAAAGGATTATCAACCACGACAAAACCTTTGTTATTCAACTCGTCCAAATATGGATCAAGATTTAATTGGCGGGCGCTTTCGTAATAATTAGCCAAGTTAATTTTCGCGTCCAAGGGCAAGGCCAGGGGTTTGATCTTGACGGCGGCGGGTAAGGACGAAGATTGGTAAAAACTGCCGAAGGCCAAATTTTCCGCTTGAATTTTGGTGCTAGTGCCGTTACTTACCGTTGAATCACCGTTCAAATCACCGCCGATATGGCCGCCCAGATGGCCGCTGGTGCTGGTGGCCTCCTCAAGGGGTTGGCGGATCGGGGGCGACGGCGGAAAAAGCCAATGTGGACGAAAAAAGAAAATAAATAAAAAGAGGCCGATCAACGCGCTTAAAAATACGGCCAGAAAGATCATCCAAACATTCAGATCTTTAAACCAACCCTGGGCCTGGCGATATGTAGCCGGCTGGTAATGGGGAGGAATTTTGGTTTTGGGCGGATGAGGATTGGCGCCATTCTGCTCTTGGCCTTCAAACATAAATTTTACTAAAGATAAAAAAAATTAAACATAAATTCAAAAAAATAGAAAAAATAGAGCGATAAAGAGAAATAATAGAAAATAAAAATTTTATTTACTGAATTAGATTATCTATATCATAACATATTTTACAGAACTTTGGCAAAATGGGCATAACTCAAGGATTCAAATATTTGGCTTTATTCCGGTTGTGCTCGGCATAAGTCTGGCTGAAAACCGTTTCCCCGGTATCCGGACGGGACAAAAAATAATTGTATTCGGTTTCAATGGGATAGACCGCCGCCCGAATCGCGCGCAGACCGGGATTAGCAACCGGTCCAGGGGGTAAACCTTGATGCGTATAGGTGTTATATGGCGAATTGATCCGCGTGTCTTCATAGGTGTACTGCTTTTTATTTATACCCAAGGCGTAGGCCAAAGTAGCGCAGGATTCCAGGGCTTGGCCGTTTTTTATCCTTTGCCAAAAAAGGCCGGAAACGATTTTCATATCCTCTTCGGTCCGGACTTCTTTCTCCAAAAGAGAAGCCATGGTAATGATCGCAAAAACAGTTTTTCCCTGCCGAGCAATATCCGCCCGGATTTTTTCGTCAAGTTTCAGGCCAAAATTATCCAGCATTTTGACAGTGAGGTCAACGGCGCCGGCCGACTGAAAAATTTTGTAAGTATCAGGAAACAAATAACCTTCCAGGCTGGCGGCGCCGGGCGCGTCCGCCAAAAAATCATATTTTTCCCTGAGCTCCGGCCGTTCGGATATGGGGGTTTTGGCAAAAACGGCGAAATCCGCGGCCGCGGGCAATTTTTTGTCCGCCAAATAAGCGGCGTAATCGTCAATCCGCCAGCCTTCCAAAAAACGAATTTCCGTTTCCCGCTTGTCCTCGCCGCCGGCGGCGAGCAAGGCAACCAGATCCCGCAAGGATAAAGGCGCGGACAGATGGTAGTCTCCGGCTTTCAGAAGTTTTGCCGCGTCAACTTGGCGGACATAGAATTTAAACAAAAAAACGGATTTAATCAGCCCGGCGGACTGCAAATGAGCGGCGATTTGGTTGATATTTTCTCCCGCTTGAATCGTAAAATCACGCGCGCTGATATTTTTCGGCGGGCGATTGATCTGGCGGTTGTAATAAATATAAAAACCGGCCAAAACCAAAAGCAAAAGGATAAAAATAAAGGCGATTTTTTTTAGGCGCATAGGCGAAAACAAGCGTCCAAGACGCGCTTATGAATATTTTTCTTTCCCTTCAGCTTTCATTTTTTTCAGCATGTCCGTGATCAGCACGACCTGGTCTTTGGCTGCCACGAGCAAAGCGTCCTTGGTGTTCACCACTATCAATCCGTCCAAACCGACCGCCGCCACCAGTTTTTCTTGTTCCTGATTGTGGATCAGACAATCTTTGGTTTCATAGGTAAAAACTTCGCCTTGAACGACGTTCGCGGACGGATCCGGCGCCAGCGCTTCTTTCAAGGCGTACAAGGTACCGGGATCGCTCCAGCCCATATCGGTCTTAATTACCAGCGCGCTGTCCAAATCCACTTTTTCAATAATGGCCCGATCAAAATGGATGGCCAAGGCGTTCTCATAATCATTTTGGCTGACTTTTTCATAAATTTCCGGCGCCAGACGCCGGTACTCGTCAAGCAAAAAATCAAGATCTGTAATAAAATAACCAGGATTCCAAAAACTATCGCCGCCCGCTAACAGCGCCGAACACTTTTCCGGTGTCGGCTTATAGTGCCAGCCGGCAAAACGGAAAAAATCAAAATGCCCATTATTCCCAATCCGGGGGCCGCAAGTGACCCAACCCAGATTATTGTTGGCAAAACGGGGCTTTTCCGCGAGAAAAACGAAACGATCCGGTTTTTTTTGGATCAATTCTTCGCCGGCCAGCAAAGCGGCGGTGAATTCTGCCGGCCTGTCCATCAAGTGATCAGCCCACAGGATCGCGAGCGGGCCGCTTATCCCCTTTTTCTTTAACTCCAAGCCGGTCAAGCAAACCGCCGGCCCAAGATTGCGGCGAGCCGGTTCCAAAATAATATTTTCCAGCGGCAAATCCGGTATCTGTTCGCGGACAATCTTTTCATAGGCCGGCACGGTTTGGATAAAAATATCCGCCCAGCCAAAAACCGACCTAACCCGAGAAACAGCCATTTCCAGGGTTGACTGGCCGAAAAACAGACGATCAAACTGTTTGGGAGCGCTCTCTCTGGACAGCGGCCATAGGCGAGTGCCGATGCCACCGGCAAAAATTACCAATTTCATGATTTTATCTGAATAATAAATTAAACTTTGCTCTTGGTCAAAGGCACGAAGACAAAACCGGGAAAATGTTCGGTGGAAAAATGCTTGTCTCCCAGTTTTTCCATCACCACGATTTCCTGGACGTCCCCCGCCCGCCCGAGCGGGGCGACGATCCGGCCGCCAACAGCGAGTTGGGCGAGAAGTTTTTCCGGCCAAACCGCGGCGGCCGCGGATACTAATATTTTATCATAAGGTGCGGCGGCCGGCAATCCTTCCCAGCCATCGCCAAGAAAAAACTTTATCCGTCCGCGGCTGACAAAATTATATTTATCCGCGTTGACACGGCCGAAGCGCAAAAGCTCGGGATTGCTTTCCAGGGCGAACACTCGGCCGGACAGACCAATGAGCTCAGCCAAAAGGGCGCTTGTCCAACCGGAACCGCTCCCGACATCCAAGATCCTGTCCCCGGCCACGGGCATTAATTTTTCCAGCATAAAGGCCACAGTCATCGGCTGGGAAACTGTCTGGCCGAAACCAATCGGTAAAGGAACATTTTCCTCTTCCCGGCCGTAATATTCAGGCAAAATGAAATCACGGCGTTTAATTTGACGGAAAGCGGCGATAATCGAAGCTGTGGATAAATACCCTTCTTTAATTAAAAAATCAACTAAAAACATATAGTATAATGACTTAGTTTCTAGAATTTAACGCAACAGTATTGTTAATTAGTTGATTAAATACTTCATAAGGTTTTCGAAATCCCAGGGCCGCCCTGGG
>PCSD01000046.1:6485-12004 GCA_002771615.1 Candidatus Falkowbacteria bacterium CG23_combo_of_CG06-09_8_20_14_all_49_15 | reverse complement strand
CCTGCTCATTGATCTCCTGGCCGGCCGTAATCTTGCGCGTATAGCTTGACAGCAGGTCATTGGCTTTTTGCAGAATATTTTCGGCCACCTTATCCAATTCCTCGTTGTTGATCTGTTTGTCATTTTTAAACAAAGACCTGATCCGATCTTTGGTCATTTTGGTCTGGTCAACCAGTTCTTGATATTTTTGAAAAATCGGCTGATTTGACGCCGGCGTTTCTTCGCCGCTGGCGAACTGATCAAGCTTTTTTTCTAACTCAATTTGCAATCCCAACAATTCCTCCAGTTTCTTGACGCGCGCCACTTGCGCTTGATAAAAATCGGACCGTCCCTGGGCATGCGCCTGTCCGTTCTGTAAACGCCACTTCATATCTTCCAAGCGGTTTAATTCTTCCACGTCTTTACGGTAGGCTATAAATTCCGGATCTTTTTCGTTCTTAAACATAACATCCTTCCATTTTTCATATTTGGCCTGAGCCATCACAAGATCGCGTTCAATTTTTTGTAAAACTTGGTCGCTGTTCAATTTTTCAGAGGATGATATCCTATACTCATTCTTAATACGATCAATTAGGCCTTTTAGCCTGGGGCTGTCATATCTTGTGTTCCGTGATCGGTTGGCGGCGATTCGGTCCTTGTTTTTTCCCCAATTTTCGCTTGCCCCGAACATCTGCTGGGCAAAAATTTCGGCCTGTTCATCCGCGTCATCCGGATCGATGAAATAGTTATATCCTTGAATTTCAAATTCAATTTTCCGATAAATACTGTTTAATGATTTCATCATCTCAGCAAAATGCGCGATTTCCATCTTGTTGATCATCTCCTGTCTTTTGAGGTCCGCGAGCAATCCGCTTATGTATTCTTCTTTGCGCTCGGCCGGACAGACGCTCAAATCAGCCGCTGATTTTTCAAGCAAACTGTTAGCTTTTTTCAAAATCATATTGCGAACTTTGTCCTGATCAACCGTCTTATCAAAAAATAGCTCGTTATATACTTGACTGATCTTTTTCGCTTCTTCGGCGGCACTGTCCACCAAACGCGCGTATTCCGCGAATAATTTATCGGCCAAAACCGGTTGGCTACTCAAGTTTTCGCCGATGCTTAAAATCTTTTCACCCATATTCAGGTCAAATTCCGTGGAAAGAAATGTTTTTAAACCATTTTTCCCATATCGTTTGGCAAATATAATTAATTGATCAAAATTATTTTTTATGCCCAAATCAAAGGCGGTGGTCGCCATCCACAATTGTTCACGCCAGGACAATTCATGTATAGCGATGCCCGTTACCTCTCCCAATTCCGCTGTAATTTTTTTTACGTAATTATAATCAGCCACCTTTTTAATCTTGGCAAGATATTTTTCCTCGCTTTCGTCTTCTCTTTTTGGTATTTCTTTGGTTAGGCTCCAAGGCAGTATTCGTTCATTTATCTTGTTTTTATTGACATAAGCCCTGGTTGTTGCTTCTTCTTGCTGTAATGGTTCTGTAATGTTGGAAAATATTTTTTCGTCTTTTTCTTCTTCTGAGAGCAAATTAAATGTATAAACGATTTTTTCTATGCCTTGATGATTAAAAATTATCCCTGCTTTGGATTTATCTAACATAACAATCTTCAAATTTTCCGTGGGTACTTTTTGCCCGTCAATTAAAAAATTTTTTCGGCCAATATAATATCTGGAGGAATCAAGCATAATGTCGGATCTTTTTTCTGAGACTGTTTTTTCTGGCCTGACTG
Organism: Candidatus Falkowbacteria bacterium CG23_combo_of_CG06-09_8_20_14_all_49_15; assembly: GCA_002771615.1. Classification (GTDB taxonomy): domain Bacteria; phylum Patescibacteriota; class Patescibacteriia; order Patescibacteriales; family UM-FILTER-48-10; genus UM-FILTER-48-10. The sequence goes on along the minus strand of PCSD01000046.1, from coordinate 10,270 downwards.
GCGTCATAAATCCTTTGCGCGTGGTCGAAGAGTGGCTGAAAAAATCTGAATATTTAATTAAGCCTCGTTTAATTAAATTATCACAATTTTTTTTCAAGAATATATTGCGGCCCTCATCGCCCAAGGCTTTTTTCCCGAATCTTTTTATCAGCCGTTCAAAACTGATTTTTTGCCTTTCTCCATTGTCAGGATTAACGATGATTAAGTCCCCATTTTCATCGCGTTGACCTTGTAAATCTTTAAAAATTGTGGTCGCAAAATACCATTCGCGCGGATTGATCGCTTCTCCATTTTTTGCTTCCAGATTTTTTTGCCAAACTCTTGCGTCGGCATAAACATCCCATGGATTAAGATAATATTCTTTGTTCCGGATATTTTTTATTTCGTAAGCATCATCTAGGCTGGCAGGAATATTAAACAAAGGTTTTGTTTTTTTTTCTATCCCATCTGACTGCGCCTTCCTGAAATCATTTTCTGATATTACATTCAAATCTGCTAATAATTGAATGGCTTTCCATGGATTTGCCCTCATGCGCCGGCCATTATCCATTCCTAAATGTATATGCTTAATTTTTTTGATAAAACCTGGATCAAGAAATTTATCCATATCCATAACATATAAATCATTTCTCTTATATAAAATTTTTTTCTGCTCAAAATATCTGAGTAGCTTTTGTTTATACTTTTCTAAACTTAAATTTTTTTCCTGATAGACAGGTGATTCTGGCTGGCTCTGTATTGATTCAGTATTAGTAAATTCTTCCTTATGCATATTTTTATAATAAATTACCCTTATATGATCCGCTCAATCCGATATTTTAAACCTCCACGCCCATTAAAAAAATTTTTCACTATCAGCCAGCAAATTCTTAAAAGATTGGCTGTTCTCCCAGACCGCCCGGCTGATTTTTTCTTTGTTTTTTTCCAGCTCGTTAATCTGCGCTTGCAAAGACTTGATTAATTTCTGGAAAATCTCCTTTTCTCCCGCGCCGGCCGCGCGCGGTCCGCTCGCGGACAACGCGGCCGCCAGATCATCCACCTCCTGGCGGTTTAAAGATATGATGAAAAGAGGCAGGTGGTCGATTTTCTGCCTGGCCAAAGTCCGGCCGCCGTCCGCATCTTGGACAGTTAAGCCATATTTTATTTGGGCGCCTTGGCCGTTAACCGTTTGGAATTTTTTCGCCTTATCCCGGTTCCTTTGGTAATCTTCTTCGCCGCGGACTTCGTCAAAGGCGCCAACGACTTTTTTGTTTTTCACATCAATGATCAAGGTATCAACATGACTGAAATAATCATCGTATCGGGCGGTCCGGACGACAATGAAATCCTGGCCGAACATTTTATTAAACAAAACGACGATCGCTTTTTCCATTTTTTCCGCCGCGCTTTTGGCTTTCCGCGCGCGCCAATATTGCCATCTTTTTTCCGGCGTATCCAGGCCTTTGTCCTGAAACCAAGCCAGGCGCTTGGGATTGTCGGTATGCGCGTCGCTCCATTGCTGTTCTTGGGCGGTGATTTTGCGCTGGTCATCCAAAATGGCAAAGGCGTCCAGGCCGGCAAAAGCATCCATGGCAATTGAGCAATCATCTTGGACGATCGGACCGAACTGGTCATTGATCTTGCGCGCGTCGGCGGCCAGCAGATCATCAAGCGTGGCCGGCTTTTCCCGGTCAATTTTTTCCATATTCATAGATTTTATTTAATGGTTTACTGTATATATTATACAGTAAAAAATGCGGCCGCGAAAGAGGGCCGGCTTGGCCATGATCAAAGCGCTTCAATCAGGCAATCAAAAAGGGGCGAATCTCGCGACTCGCCCCAAAACCCTTGTGAACCATTATCCACTCCTCCGGCTCGTTTCATGCTTATCCTCGGGTGGACGAGGAAAAAGAACTAACCCAGATCCCAGACCCATATCCCCTCCTCGGATATAAGTCTGGGGTTGATCGGAAACTCCAGCTGGCGCGCCGTTTGCGCGATTGAAGTCTCCAATATTTTCAAATCCTCGGCCGCGTTATACTGAAGACGCGGCAAGGAAGAAAAATTTCTTGCCAGCCGCCGTATATCTTTTCCAACCTTTTTGCCGTCGGCGAGCAAAACGGCAAAAAGGTCAGGGGAGCCAGACAGGCTGTGCCGCTCTTGCTCGGCCTGATACTGGGTCAAGCCGAGCAACGTTTCCGGCCGGGCAAGCACGCTCTCTTCCTGCTTGAGGAGTAAAAACATTACTCCTTGGGCAAAAGAAGAGTGATCCGCGGCCGTGAACTCCGGCCAGCGGCTGTGCCGGAGATCATTGACCCAGATGTCCACCTGGCACCAGGCCAAATAAAGCATCTGGGCGGCTTGGCCGAAGCGGACTGGATCCGCGCGGCTCAACTTGTTCCAACGGTCAGAAAACCAGACCGTTGAAAAAGCCGCGTCCACGCGCTCAGCCAAATACAGATGGCAGAGCTCGTGGACAATGTCCGCAAGTGAAGGTTCCGGCGCACGGACCGTCGAGTCCGCAAGCCAGATCTCGTGCCGTTGCTTTCGTGGATCTGAAACGCAACGGCATGTACTCTGGTCCGGCGCGTGCCACCAGCTGACTGGCCAAACTAGGGCCAGCTCACGCTGGTACGGGGTCGCTACTGGGGGTACGTTGATTTCTTTCATCACTCACCCCCTTTGGCCTGGTCCGCATCCTGCCGCACGGCCGCGGGTCCGAGCTCGTCAAACTCCAGGACGAGACGGCGGACGCGCCGGAAACGCACGAACCGGTAATGTCGGTCTCGCACGCTCCAGTCGGCCCGCTCACGGGGCACGATCTCAGCCTCACTCCAGAGCGGCCGGAGACCGAGGTCCACCATCCGCGCCAGTACGGACAAAGGCGCGACAACGATCACGTCGTCATAGCCGCCCTGGCGGACCCTTTCCACGATCCGCTCTGCGCTGTCAAAGGGTCGCGGGTCCTCGACCACTTTGACGTCCGCGCCGAACATCCGGCGCAGAGCGCCCATCTGGACGCCGTGCATCGCATGCCGGCTCACCCACAAAATTTTTTCCATCTTTTCCTCCTTTCGCCGATATTCTTGCCCTCGGCCGCGGGGATTTTTTAATGAACAATCGAACTTTTACCGGTCAATGATTTTAAAACATTGCCGGCAAAAAGTCCAGCCAGTTTTTTACAGGTCATAGCGGACCTGGCCGGATTGCCGCAGTCCGGCCGGTGCTTGCACGAGTGAAACTCGGCAATCCGGCACGGTCACCAGCCGGCGCGCGGACGGAGCGGGTGGGGCTGGCAAGGCCGGGTAGTGGTTATTCACCACCACCTGTACTTGCCGCCGGCCCATCAGGCCAAGAAGACCCAACAGACCGAGCAAACCCCAGCTCCAGGGATGAGCGTTAACCCACCCCCAGAACTCCGCCAAACTTCGGCGGACTCGCTCCCACCAGCTGGGCGCGGGCGGATTGGGTTTGACAACCTCAAGCTTAGAGGTGTCAACCCTATCCGTTCCCCACCCTTCGGGCAGAGTAAGAACTTGGCCCGGATAAATCCAGACCACAGTTTTGCCGCCCGATTGTTCGGGGGCAGGCAAGCCAGGGTTGGCGGCGTAAAGCTCTGGCCAACGCGCGCCGGCCTGGCCGCAGGCCTGGGTGATCGCCCACAGGCTATCACCCTTGATAACCTGCACTTGGGCGGCCAAAGAAAAAGCCGCCCACCCCAAAACCACTGTTGCCGCCATGATGGCGGCTTTCAAAAACATTTTCATCTTTCCCTCCTTTTGCCGATATTTTTGCCCTCGGACGCG
>PCSD01000046.1:5811-6461 GCA_002771615.1 Candidatus Falkowbacteria bacterium CG23_combo_of_CG06-09_8_20_14_all_49_15 | reverse complement strand
AAAATGCTTGAACGAATTTTGTACCTGGGCACTTTACTCCACGTTTATCTGGCGATAAAACATACAACCAAATAAACGCGGAGTAAAGATTTTAATTGCGCTCTTTACATATATTTATCTTGATTTGATTGACTTAAATAAATTAATCATATATACTATGCATAGAATTATTAATTAGTTGGTAAATATGACATTAACTCCTGAACAATTCAATAAATTGGCCACAAAAGACGACCTGCAAGAAATGAAAAAAGAAATGGTGACAAAAAATGAACATAATGACGTTATGAGTGCCATAGATGCTGTCATGCATAAACTGGATATAATTGAGCATGCTTTCGTTTCTAACCAAGCCGCGCACAACCGCTTTGAGCAGAGGATCACCCGAATCGAACAGCATCTTAATCTTAAGCCAGCCTAAATCGATAATTTATCAAATATCAATGGACTTGCCTTTTTAAAGGCAAGTTTTTTATTTTGCTCTTCCTCTGTATCCACATTCGGATGAATCCCCATTCATAGCGGGGCTCGCCGAAGGCGAAAACTACTCCTCCTCTAAGTTATAATGCGCCTGCGCGACCTTCATAGCGCCGCTCGCGAAGAGAAAAAACAAAAAGCCCAGGCACAAAAATCCGCGTTAAGCATAAAAT
>PCSD01000046.1:3693-5751 GCA_002771615.1 Candidatus Falkowbacteria bacterium CG23_combo_of_CG06-09_8_20_14_all_49_15 | reverse complement strand
AAAACACGGAAGAAGAGGCAAGCCGTAACCCAATGGCTTGCGCTCTTTAAAACCCTTCCGCCAGCGGCGGGAATTTTTTTGCCCATTTTTGCCGGGACCAGCTAGCCGGGCTTCCCGCGTTTACCAACGGCATCGCGACCGAGTTTTAAAAAACCCGATGAAAAATTTTTGCCCATACTTTTACGTCCGTGGCCTTCCGGATAACTCCTTAACTAGAATCGGAGATTGTGGTAAATCAGGAGAGTTCTAGTAACCCCCCTCGTCAAGCTAGCCCTTGGTACCGGAGGCCTTCACGAACTCGAGTTCTTCCCCTGTCTGGAGGATGTAGCTCGGATCCGCCGCCTGCTCGTTGACCACCGGGGTGGCCTCCGGGGCGATGTTCAGGGCCTGTTGCAGCATGCCCCGAATGTCCGACACGGTTCTGCCGGCCAGGTCAGCAAACAGTGTGTTAACGCCGTTGATGATTTGATTCGCCATGATATTTCTCCTTTCTCCGGCCTTCATGGCATGGCCGGACTTTTTATTTTTGCGAAATCAAGGACTCCACATTACTTCCTTACCCGTGGTGTGGCCGCATTGGCCATGATGTCAAAATACACCTCGGGTTTATCCCACTGAAACTTCTTTTGCTCAAGCGCGTAAAACGCGTTGAGCATGAAAGTAGCGGCAGTGAGATTCGTAAAAATCAACTGGGGCGAGGAGGCCGCCAACTCCTCGCAGCTCATTTCCCAAGGCGCTTTATCACTCGGTTGAGCCAATTCCGGGTGATACTTCTCCAGCCGGCAGGTCAGGTCTTGCCCTTGCCGGCGAACGAATACTTGGACGTTCCCGTCCGTGTATTCGTTCCCCCCGCTGATAAGCGTCATATCGCGGAGGCGGACGCAGTGATCGGCCAGCATCTTTCGTGTCTTGTGATTGTCGAGACACGAAAAGACGACATCGCCACTGCAGATGGACTCACTAACGGGGTAAGTATTCTCGGTGCCATCAGCCGAGATATACTGGGTGATGGCCTGCACGCGTAGGCGGGGAAATTTACGGGCCACCCAACCCGCCTGCACCTCGGCTTTTGCCCCGATTTCATCGAAAACTTGCCGGGTGCGGTTCTTTTCCCCCTCGTACTCGTCCCCATCCACAAGCACGAGGGTCCAGGTGTCCTCCGAAAAGTTTAAGAAAGGGCAAAGGGCCTGGACCACCCAACTGCCAATTCCGCCGAGACCAACAACTACTACTCGCCGCTCTCTCGGCTGAGCGACTTGGGGATTGTTATTTGCCACTGTGTACCCCTTTCTTTTTTTTACCCCAATCCCGATTCTCGAGCGGGAAAGAGCGCGGATAAACTTCATCCACATCCCTCATCCCACCCTTGTTCAAGAAAGGGACATGGTTTTCCGCCAAGGCCTTGCGCTCGGCTTTCGCCTTGCGCTCGGCCGCCTCTTCCAGCTCTAGCTGACGCAAGTCAGTTTTATACCGCGATTCCGAAAGTTTCCCCTCGTAATACGCGGCATAAAGCTTGTCAGCTTTAACCTGAAAGAGGAGCTCAAGTCCGCGTGGAGCTTGTTCTTTTACCGTCGCCAGCCACGTGGACGGAATCTCTTCGGCTGGCGCCATCCCGTCCACTAGAACGGACGGATCGACGATTTCCCTTTTTCCCTGCACAACTATACTGCAGGAATACTCGGGAACGGAGTCAACGCGACCGATGGTCACGTGAACCCCGTCAAAGAATTCCTCATCCCGGTCGTCCACCCCCGAGTGAAAGGCGGACATTGAGCCGTGGGAATGGATGGTTCCCACGACCTGCCAACCTTCCAGTCGCGGCGCTTCTTCATACTTGGCTGAAGCGCCAGTGGCAGTTTGCGTTGGCGGTACAAACTGCCCCTCCCCCATGGCGGCCTGGTAGTATAAATACCCGACCGCCTCGGACTGATACTTTTGATAGACGACCTTAAACCACGCCGTCACCTTCCGTATCAAATCCAGGGGGAGTTTTTGGGCCGTTAAATTAATCTCCTGCCGCAGGGTGGCCAACCCGGCAACAGAGTCCACGGAAATTAC
>PCSD01000046.1:2392-3677 GCA_002771615.1 Candidatus Falkowbacteria bacterium CG23_combo_of_CG06-09_8_20_14_all_49_15 | reverse complement strand
TTTTTCTTGTATAACTTCCACCCCTCCGCGTCAAGAACATACGCGAAAGCGGCTTGGATCTTCTCGATTGAAAATCCTTCCTGCCCGATCCAATAGGCAGGAAAAATACCATTAATTAAAAATAATGGTTCCATTTTTCCTCCTTTCTCCCCTTGCCTCGCCGCAGTTTTGATGCAGGCGGGCTTATCTCCGCGGAATGGACAAACCGCGGACAGGGACTATTTTTTATTTTTTCTCCTCCGGCTTGAAAACCGGAGCCCGGTAGCAGGCGTTAACAAGGGAACTAAACCGGGCCTGGTTCACCTCGTGTTCCTCAATCACCCCGCGTCGCCGGTAGATGGCGATAGCTTTCGCCGTCACCACCTCCGTAAACTTCCCTGCCCACTGATCCAGTTGATCAGGATGAGCGACGAGGAACCGCATCAACCACGCCGAGAGCCTCTGCCCTTTAACGGGCTTCAGCTCTTTTGTTATTTTTTGAAGGTCCATGGCTACAACCTCCCTTCTATAATTCTATAATGTCTATAAGTTTCCCGTATTCTCGCCACTTTATGGACAGCGGGAAAAACGGATTTTTAGCCGATTTTTCCTCCCATCTAGCCAGGGAAGAAACTTCCTGGATATGCTGATGGGCGTTAAATGATTCATTGATATCCGTGTTCCAGGCAGAGTGCCAGAACTCCGCCACGAAACTTTCAACCTTTTGAGCCGGAGTCGTTCCGGCAATCCTCATGCTCCCGGTACACATTTGCCCATTCAAATTTGTGTTACCGAGATTGGTGGACAAAAGTAAATTGTCCACCGATCCTAACGGAGCAGTACGGTAAAAAACCCGACTCCCCGCTATTCCGTTTCCGCTTTGAGTCGTGATCACGAAGACCACAAACGGAAACGCTAATTTCCACTTCCCGTTGTCCCGGCCCATATTGAGCCAAGTGACCGGCCGGGTGCAAGGCGCCTGTTCTATGACGAAAGTAGCGTTAGCGCCTTTCGCCGAAAAGAACCGGCAGCCCAAGGGGAGAATGGGGGTGGTAATGCCACCCTCTTTCGCGACCTCCCCCATGAGGTCGGAAAGAGTGACCGTCCGTTCAATTCTTTCTGTCACGAGGTGGACGGCCTCCCCCTCGATACGAAAATACTTTTTCTCACTTGCCATGTTTTCCTCCTTTCTCCGGCCATGGCTGCCGGAATCTATTATCATTCCCGCGCAGGCGGGAATCTTGGAGGTTCTTTGGGATGGCGTCAACTCTGACTTTGCCATACCATCCCTTTCGGCTTACCCCGG
>PCSD01000046.1:0-2358 GCA_002771615.1 Candidatus Falkowbacteria bacterium CG23_combo_of_CG06-09_8_20_14_all_49_15 | reverse complement strand
TGCCTGTCACTTCCCCTTAAAGGACTCAGTCAGTTACTAAAACAGCGGTCCCTACTTGCTTCCAGGGATAACCTTCACCTGCGCCCGGCGTGGCCCCGGACCCAGCTGGCCTTACGACGCATGGGGGATATTTTCCCACACGTATCCAGCATGCTCCATGGTTTTTGTGCCCACACGAGTACGTGGGCCGTCCCCAATTTGTTGGCCGTGTCCGCAACACGCTTCGGTCAGGGTTCCGTTTTTAGCGTTTTTCGTTGGCGTGCGGCCGCCTGCTGGTATTTTTTAGGTGGATCCAGCTACCACCTATAAAACAAATTTATTCTTCATTTCCTCCTCCTTCCTCGCCGCGTACCGCGTATGCGGCGAAAAAAAATTATATTGAATTGCCTCTTTGAAGATTCCACTATTCTTTAGTAAAACAGTGAAATATTCAGGCAAGGCAATCCAAACAGGAGGATATTTTAAATCTTGTTTTTTACTTAATATTCAATTGTCAAAGTACTTCCTTATCTCTAAGGACATTCCTGGATACGAGACGGGTTTAGGTTCTCGCGTCCAGCCGATGTCCTTGCCTGCGCTCAAGTTTTTTGGCAAGCAAGCGCTTGCTGAAAAATTTGAGGCAGACCATCTGGCTTGTCTTGGGATTTTCCTGAAGACAAACACAGAAAACAACGGTTGACAGGATTGTTTTTGGGCGGGCTTGGGTCGTCTCGCGACAACTTCGCCACTACCTACTCAACTAAGCGCGGAAAAAGATCGGTTCGTCGCCGATCCCTTCCCGCGAATATCTTTTCCTTTCGGAAAAGATTTTAATCCCGTCCGACCTTGGCCCTTACCGACTGTGGACAAGCGATATTGCAGAAAATCGCAAGCCCGAGAGGCATTGCCAAGGGACGAAAGAAAGGGCCAACAGGTCCTCGCGCATAAGTTCCAAGCATGGCAGAACTTATTTTTTTGCGAGAGCTTTTGGCAATCACTTTCATTCACTGTCCTTTAGCCCGGACAGTTTGGGCTGGCAAATGAAGATGATAATGCCTGAATTGAATTTTTAAGCCTGTAGAAATGATTGTTTGCTTAATTCTTCTGGCTTATTGATCAGATCCGTTCGTCCGCGGCCCAGGTCATTGCCTGGACTATAGGCCAACGGATTCAGGCATAATGCTCTTCATTTGCGCGCTGTTTTAAAGGACTGTATCTGTCATTTCCTATAGTTTTTTTAGGTTGACTTTACACTATATCACAAGATTAAAATATTGTCAATACTTTTTATCTATATTTATGTCAATTTATATATTTTATTTTATATTAAATAAAATAAATTATATAAAATATTCACATTTATAGTATTTATTTATTATCTTACAAATTTAGTATCAGTAAATTTAATAGTTCAAATATCTTGACTTATTTTATTTTTTTGCTATAATTAATAGCAGATAGATAATATATTTCTTAATAATTCGCCTGTGCTCCATTTGTAGCAGGGCTTTGCGAAGCAAATAACATGTATAATAACTTATTCACTGAGGCCGGGCTTAGCAAAAATGAGGCGGTAATCTATGAATATCTGTTAAAAAACGGCGAATCACCGGCTCTAAACATCACAAAAAACACTCCTTTGAATAAAGGCGTGGTGTATGTCGCTCTGAATGAATTGATCGATAAGGGCCTGATTACGGAAAAATTGCTACCCCCGAAAAATCCGCATGTCCGCAACAAGAAAAAAATCGCTTATTTCAGCCCGGAGCATCCGGAAAAATTGCGCGCTTACCTGAGCGATCAGGAAGCTAAGTTGAAAAAAGCCCAAAACAGCCTGGAAGCTAACCTGGGAGAACTTGTATCCAGCTTTAATATGGTTTCCGACCGGCCCGGACTGAGATATTTTGAAGGATTGGCCGGGATCAAGCAAGTGACTGAAGATTCCTTGAAAACTGCCGGCGAGATCTATACTTATTTGGACACGGAGAATACGGTCAAGAAGATCGAGGAGATCAATAACGAATACGTCAAAAGACGTTTGGCGCTGGGCATCAAAAAGAAAATCATCAACGCGGACAACCCCTACACCCGGGAACATATGCGCAAACACCAGCAGTGGGATGCCGAAGACAGCCAGCTGACCCAGGTCAAGATCCTGGATCACCGCGTGTGCCATTTTGACACGATCATGCAAATCTATGATGACAAGATTTCTTATATTTCCTTTGCCAATGACCGCCAGGTTGGTGTGATTATCCAAGATCCAACCATCACGGCCATGCACAAAGAAATTTTCCTCTTCAATTGGTCGCGCGCCCGGACTTTGCGGGAATTGGAACAGCCCGGTCAAATTTTTTCAAAGCCGACATAAAGCTTCTT
>PCSD01000026.1 GCA_002771615.1 Candidatus Falkowbacteria bacterium CG23_combo_of_CG06-09_8_20_14_all_49_15 | reverse complement strand
AATTTTTCATAGAAATCTAACTTAGCATTATTGGCGCTTCGCGCCAAATATGTTGCGTTAGATTCTGGAATCAAACTTAGTAGTGTTTTTTACATTGCTTATCGTGTTATTAATATTTTCTTCTTCTTTATATTTAGCATTGATTATTTTAAGATATATTGATGCATTTAAAAAACCAAGCAAGCAAAAAATTATTTTTTTTGTGAGCCTGCTGGTTGGTGGATTGATATTTAACTATATAGGGCAACTTTCTTTCATAGAGGAACTAATAGCTGATCAATACATAATAGGTGCTTTAATATTTTTATATGTATTTACAGGTTTGGTGCTTAAATCTATTTCAGAAAGCATTGCCCATTATAATCAAAGAGGAAGAAAATTAGATATTTTTTATCCTTCTTTGTCAAAATTTTTAACAGCGGGTATATTTTTGGCCATAGGAGTAATAACATATATATCTGGCATTGGGCTTTCACTGGGTGGCGCAAGAGGAATGAATTTATTACAGCGTTTATTCGTCAACATAACTCATTTCTTTGGCCTTATCATTTGGTTGGTTGGATTAATTTCTTTATTGTTACTTTTATTCAATTCCAGCGTTTTTATATTTAAAAAATTATCTCTAAAGTTTGTCTCTAAAAATTAACGCCACCCAGTCGCCGTTTGTTTATTATTGGGTAATTTTAAGAAACAATCAGTTGCAATTAGTTGTTTGTTAATTGAAAACAAATTTTTTGGTTAGCCAAGAAAAACAGCGAAGTGTTATTTTATACTATGTATCTAAAACTACAAGGGTTGTTTTAGTAAAATTTGATTAAGCGCCAAATTTTAGCAGCAGCTTTTATTAATAAAATTATACCCCGTCCGTTACGGCGGGGTAATTCATTATTTTGATGAAAAAATTTTTAATATTTTTTCTTTTTTTGTTTTTGTGTTATAATATAACATATAATTTAATTATCTTTATCGATTGATATGGCGATCAAGGCCGATATCGGCATCAGTGAAAAAATCGATCCTTTTGAAGCCGGTTATAACGCTTGCGTCCAGGCGCGCAAAAATATCGTTGACCCGAAAGTCATTGTAATTTTTGCTTCCGCCCGTTTTAACCTGCCCGCTCTTTTTTCCGGAGCGGAAAAGGCCGCGCCGGACGTGCCGATCATCGGTTGTTCCAGCGCGGCTGAGATCACCTCTTTCGGACCGATCCGGGGCGCGGCCGTGGCGATGGCGATCGGCGGCCGGGGTTTCGGCGTCACCACCGGCCAAGGCGGCTTGGCGCAAGCCAACCCACGGATGGCTGGCGCCCGATTGGGACAAAATTTGGCCAAAGCCGCCGGCACCAGCCGTGGCTATTTTTTATTCGCCGACATTCTTAATTCCGACGGCCAAGATTTGCTCAGCGGTTTTCGGGAAGGCATCGGGGCCCAGGGGCAGGTCGTCGGCGCGGCCGCCAGCGATGATTATAATTTTCAGGAAGTTTTTATTTACGGCCATAACGCGTCAGTCGCGGTGGGTTTATCCGGCCTGGCCTTGAAAGGCGACTGCCAGATCGGTATGGGCGTCCGCCAAGGCTGGCAGCCGATCGGTTTGCCGGTCAAAATTACCAAGGCGATGGGCACGGTCGTGGAAGAGATCGCCGGCCGGCCGGCCGTGGATTTTTATGTGGATAATTTCGGCATTGCCAAAGAAAAATTATTGCAATCCGTTTTCGCCCAATTAGCCATAATTTATCCGCTTGGCTTGATAATGCCGGAGAGCGGCGAAGCGCTCACCCGTTATCCGTTGGCGATTTTACCGCGCGGCGCGATCCGTTTTACCGCCGCCTTGCCGGAGGGGAGCGACGTAAAATTGATGCTTGGTTCGCGCGAAGACGCCTTAAAAGCGGCGGAAGAAGCGGCGGTGGAGGCTTGCGCCTGTCTGGGGCGCAACAAGCCCAAAGCCGCTTTTGTCTTTTCCAGCATCGCCCGCAGCAAATTATTGAGTCAGAACGGCAAAAAAGAAATTGAAAGAATTAAAGCGGTGATCGGGGAAGACGTCCCGATTATCGGTTTCTATTCTTTTGCCGAGTTCGCCCAGGCCGTGTCCGCGCCGGCCGGCCGCGGTTTTTATAACGAGTCAATCGTCGTGGCCGTGATCAGCGAACAGAGCTAATCATTACCCTATGAACAAAAAAATCTTTATCAGCCTTTTATTGGTTTTAGCCGCCTTGATCGGTTATTTGCTTTATTTGTGGCTGTCCGACAAAGTTGGCGCCGGACAAGAGATTTCCTGGGGAGCGGAAAATCGCCGGAAGATTGTCCTGGTTTCGCCCGGAGGGATCTACGCCCCGATTACGGACAATTTCAAGGCCGGTTTGGCCCAGCGGGGCTGGCAGGAAAACGGCAACGCGGTTTTTTTGGATTTGACTTATGCCGGCCGCGGCGAAAGCTGGTCAAATACCTTGGCCGGTTTGGCGGCGCAGAAGCCGGATTTAATTTTCGCGGTTACCGCTCCGGCCGTTTTGGCGGTGCAAGACTTGTTGCCCGAATTGCCGGTTATTTTCGCGGCCGTCGGCGATCCGGTGGCGGCCGGTTTGATCAAAGATTATTCCCATTCCTCCGCCCGCGCCGCCGGTTGCGCTGATTGGACGGATAATTTGGCGGCGAAAAGGCTGGAAATCGCCCATGAGGCTTTTCCCAGCCTGCGGCGCGTGGTCGTGATCTGGGATGCGGCGGATAAAAATTCGCGCGTGGTCGCCAGCCGTTTATCAGGAGTCGCGGCCGCCCTGGATTTGGAATTTTTTTCCGTGCCGGCCGCCGGCCAGACGGAATATCTTTTGGCCGCGGCCGGCCTGAGTGCTGCTGATTATGATCTGGTTTTTCTTTTGCCGGACGAGCTGACCATTTTGCATTGGCCGCAATTGGCGCAAAAAGCGCAAGAGGCCGGTTTGCCGGTGATCGGCTATGTCAGCGGCCAGGCGGAAAAATACGCGTCTTTGACTTATGGCGCGGCGGCCGCTGATTTAGGGCGGCAATGCGCGCCCTTGGCGGAAAAAATCTTGTTGGGCGAGCCGATCAGCGAATCCCCCAGCACGATCCCGGAAAAGCTTTATCTGACCATCAACTTGCTGGCGGTGAAATCCGCCAATCTGACTGTTTCTCCGGCTGTCCGGTTGCGCGCGGATAAAATTTTTGAGTAAATTCGGATTTTTATGCTTCGTTTTTGGTTTAAAACAAAAAATCTTTTTCAGGCCAAACCTTTGCTTTTTACTTGGGTAATCGTCGGTTTGGTGCTCTTGGTGGTGATTTTTTCCTATTACGGTTTTTTTCAGCCCAGTCTGGTCAATATCGGCCACCGAGTCACCTCCCTGCACTTGGAAACCGCTAAGAGCACGCAAAACCAGATTATCGGCCTGATTGACAAAAATATCGGTTCTTTGGGCCAATTGGCCGATATTTTGTCTTTGCCTCTCAGCCCCGAGCAGACCAAGACCATTGTCAACGGTTTTTTCCGTGACCACAAATGGTTTGACAATTTGTCCGTGGCGGACGGCCGGGGGCGGGAGATACTGAAAATTTCCCAGACGGAATTTTTTTATCCGCGGGATTACGGCCTGATCGCCCAGACCGACTATTTTTTGCGCGCGGCGGCGGGCGAACCGTATTACGGTCCAGTTTTCTTGGCCGACAGCGGCGCGCCGACCATGCGCCTGGCCGTGCCGATCCGCGGATTGGCCTCTGATCGCGGCGCGGTGTTAGCGGCCGATTTCTCCTTATGGAAAATTAATGAGCTGTTAACGGCGGACGCCGGCCAGAACAAACGATACGTGACCGACTCGCTGGGTTATGTTATCGCCCATTCCGATCCGATTTATCCTTTGCGCAAATACAGCGTGGCCAGCCGGCGGGTCGTGGCCGAGGTGGTGAAAAACAAACAGATCGCTTTCGGCCTGGATGCCGGAGATGAATATGTTAACGAACAGGGCGAGCAGGTTTACGCGGTGGGCGTGCCGATGGCTCGGGAAGGGTGGGGGGTTTTCACGGAAGAGCCGGCCGCGGCGGCTTGGGCCGCTTACAAAAAAATCAGATTAACCGGCGTGATCCTTGGTTTTTCCACTTTCGCCCTGCTCCTGGTCCTGCTGATCAATGCCCGTTCTTTGAATCTTCTTTTTAATGATTTGCGGCATAAGCGAAAAATGTTGGCGGACGAGGTGGATATGCGCACATCCGAATTGTCCGAATTGGATAAAACCACGAAATTGCTGGTCCGGCGGGATCTGGAGTTAAGCATCACCAACCACGAATTGGACAAAAAAATTGAACAATTGGAAAAATCGGAAAAATCACTTTTACGCGCTTTCGGCGATATCCGCACCACCCAGCTGAAACTGGAAGAAGAAAAAGAAAAGACGGTGGCGATCATCAACAATTTCATTGATCCGATCATCGTTTTGAATGAACGGGGAGAGATCGTCCTGTTTAATCCTTCCGGACGGCGCGTTTTTGGTTTGGAAAACAGCCATTACGGCCTGAAAGTGAGCGCGGAAAATAATTTCAGCTTCAACAATTTCCGGCCTTTCGTCAAATGCGATTTTAAAGCGAAACCATTGGAGAGTTTGAATGAAGGGAATATTTCCTTGGAAGAAGTGGAGGTCGTTTCAGGCGAACACACCACGACCTACAAAGCGATCACCGGCCAAGTTTTGGGCGACGAAGGGGAAAACCTCGGCATTCTGAAGATTTTTTATGATATCAGCCGGGAAAAAGATCTGGACCGCTTGAAGTCGGAATTCATTTCTATCGCCGCCCATCAGTTGCGCACGCCTTTATCCGCGATCAAGTGGGTGATCAAGATGGTGCTGGATGAAGATGTCGGCCCTTTGAACAAAGAGCAGTCCGAGCTTTTGGAGAAGGGTTATAAAAGCAACGAGCGAATAATCCACTTGGTCAATGACCTCTTGAATGTTTCCCGGATTGAGGAAGGCCGTTTCGGCTATAATTTTGAAAAGCATGATTTTTTGGAGCTGGTTAATTCGGTCGTGGAAGGCGTGGCCGGCTTGATTGATAAAAACAAGATAAAGTTGGTGATCAACAAACCCAATCTTCTCCCCCCGATTGTGTTTGATCAGGAAAAGATGTTGTTGGTTATGCAGAATTTGGTGGATAACGCGCTTAAATATACGCCCGAACGCGGTCGGATTGAAATAAATATTGATGTGGACAAGGAATTTTTCAAGGTGTCCGTCAAAGATAACGGTGTTGGCATCCCCGAAAAAGATAAGCAGAAGTTATTTTCCAAGTTTTTCCGCGCCGCCAATGTCATCCGTATGCAGACGGAAGGTTCCGGATTGGGCTTGTTTATCGTGAAAAACATCATCAACAAGCATGGCGGGGTTATTTTTGTGGACAGTCAGGAAGGCCGGGGCACGGATGTCCATTTCACTTTGCCTTTAAAGAAAATCTGATTAGTATCCGCTCACAGCCGTCATTTTTATATTTTTCGACTGGTCAGCCGGTTAAAAATTTCCGGATTCAGGCTGATTATGGTCGGTAGTCTTTTCTCATTGAAAGATGAGCCTGAACTGGCGAGGCCAGATCAGTTATCTACTCCATAAGTTTTTAAATAATATTTGTTTTGCTTTT
>PCSD01000054.1 GCA_002771615.1 Candidatus Falkowbacteria bacterium CG23_combo_of_CG06-09_8_20_14_all_49_15 | reverse complement strand
GCGGCCCTGGGATTTCGAAAACCTTATGAAGTATTTAATCAACTAATTAACAATACTGTTGCGTTAAATTCTAGAAACTAAGTAATATTTGACAAATTATGTCAACAAATAAATCAACAATCACTAAGCCAACAACGAAAAATCTGTTTGCGCCCGGTCACCGCGCCTGCGCCGGCTGCGGCCAAGTGCTGGCCGCCCGCACTGTCCTGGAAGCGCTCGGGCCGGGCACAATCATCGCCAACGCCACCGGCTGTCTGGAAGTCACCACCACGCCGTATCCGCAATCGGCTTGGGGCGTGCCTTGGATCCACTCCTTGTTTGAAAACGCCGCCGCCATCGCCACCGGCGTCCGCGCCGCTTTGGACTACCGGGAAAAAATCAAAGCAACTGGCCGCGCGGTCAAAGTGGTGGCCCAGGGCGGAGACGGCGCCACTTTTGACATCGGCTTCGGATTGATCTCGGGGATGTGGGAGCGCGATGACGATATCCTTTATATCTGCTACGACAATGAAGCTTACGCGAACACCGGCGTCCAAGCCTCCGGCGCCACCCCCCTGGGCGCGAACACCACAACCACGCCGCCGGGGAAAAAACCATCTCCGGACAATTTGGGCGCGCGCCAGCGCAAAAAAGACATGCTGGCCATCGCCCTCGCCCACGGCGTGCCTTATGTCGCCCAAAGCACCGCCGGCTTTCTGGATGATATTGCGCGCAAAGTGAAAAAAGCGCGAACAATCAAAGGCCCGGCTTATTTACAAATTTTGGTGCCTTGTATTCCTGGTTGGGGCATTAAACCTGAAGATACTATCCAAGCCGGCAAACTGGCCGCGCAAACCGGACTTTACCCCCTGCTGGAGTTTGAAAACGGCCAGCTCGTCAGCGCGGGCAAAGTCCCGCGGCCGACACCCACCGCCGCCTATTACCTCAAAATGCAAAAACGTTTCGCGCACCTTTTTAAAAGCCCGGCCGGCGCGGAACAAATAACGGCCATCCAGAAAATAGCGGAGGAAAATATAAAAAAATATAATTTATAGAAAAAAATAAGTTCCAGTCTAAAATCTAACGCAACACTTTTGGATTATTGGTTGAAGTAAAACTTGGTCATTTTTCATTTATGCCGATAAATATTT
>PCSD01000073.1:3101-17854 GCA_002771615.1 Candidatus Falkowbacteria bacterium CG23_combo_of_CG06-09_8_20_14_all_49_15 | reverse complement strand
AATTTTTTTTATGTTATAATATCAATAATCAATTCGGCCATTTTTAAATTATTTTTTAAAACTTATGTTTTCTTACCGCCTGATCCTGCGCCGCGCTTGGCAATTCGCCTGGCGCACGCCTTATTTTTGGTTTTTCGGCTTATTCGCGGCCTTGCTGGGCAATGGCGGCGAATACGAGATAATCAGCCGCGTATTTTGGCCTTCCGGCCGGACATGGTTTCTCCCCGGGGTTGATTTTTGGTCCGCCGGCGTCCTGGCCGGCTTTCCCACTTTTTTTCTTAAGGACCCGATCGC
The DNA here is from genome assembly GCA_002771615.1 of Candidatus Falkowbacteria bacterium CG23_combo_of_CG06-09_8_20_14_all_49_15. Taxonomy (GTDB): domain Bacteria; phylum Patescibacteriota; class Patescibacteriia; order Patescibacteriales; family UM-FILTER-48-10; genus UM-FILTER-48-10. Next base: position 17,560 of record PCSD01000073.1, on the reverse strand, counting down.
GGCTTTTTTGCTTTTTTTCTTCGGTGTGGTTTTGCTGGCCCTGTTCATATTTTTTCTCTGGGTGATTATTGTTTCGCAGGGCGCTTTAGTGCGCGCCGCGGCTTTGGCTTTCGCCGGCAAGACGTTTGATTTTAAAACTTGCCTGACGGCCGGCGCGCGGAAATTCTGGCCGGTTTTCAGCCTGAATTTCCTGTCCCGCGCCGTGATTTCCCTGCTTCTGCTTTTTTTCCTCCCTTACTGGTTTGTGGCCGGACCGGCCGGACATCTGCCCGCGGCTGTTTACGGCTTTTTGGCGTTGATGATTCTGCCCACGTCCTTGGCGGTTTCTTTTATCGGTAAATACAGTATCGCTTATGCCGTGATCAAGGAAGAAAAATTGGCTGACGCCCTAAAAAAGGGAATTGATCTTTTTCTCCGTAATTGGCTGGTCAGCCTGGAGATTGCCTTATTATTGTTTCTGATTAATTGTTTGATCGGCGGGGTTTTGCTTGTTTTGTTGGCCGTAATCGCGATTCCCGCTTATTTTTTTCTGGTTATTTCCCAATCGTTGTGGTTCCTCGCTTTTTGTCTGATTTTATTCTTGATTTTAATCGCCGGCGCCGGCGCCATTATCGCTGTTTTTCAGACCGCCGCCTGGACCATGCTGTTTGCGGAAATTTCCGGCCGCGGCGGCTTGAGCAAGCTGGCCAGGATTTTCCGGCGCGCGGGGAAGTAAAAGTAAATTTTACTTATGAGCAAAAATCATCAATCCATTGAAGAGCTGATCAACGCCGATCAGGGCGAGGCGGACAGCGAGGAAAGCGCCACGGGAAAATTTTCGGTTTTGCAGGGCAAAATCAAGCATGACGAAACGGAAAGAGCAGTGGAGGCAGACGCGGCCGGCCGCGGCCTGCCGTATATAAATTTATTCGGTTTTCCCATCAGTCCGGAGGCGCTCTCCTTGGTCAGCGAGGAAACGGCTCGAACCCAAGCCGTGATTTGCTTTTTTTACGACGGCGAACGAATCCGTTTGGCCTCTCTTGACCCGGAAAATGAGGCGGTCAAAGAAATCGCCGCCAAGCTGGAAAAAGAATATTTCTGCGCGGTGAAATTTTATCTCTTTTCCCCTTATAGCCTGGAATATGCTTTGAAATTGTATAGCGCTTTGCCTAAAGTGCGGGTGATTACGCGCGGCTTATCAATCAAAGAGGAAGATTTGAACCGTTTTTCGGAAAAAATCACGAGCTTTAAGGATCTGCAGGCGCAGATCGCGGATGTGGATATCACGGAAACCATCACTTTACTGTTGGCCGCGGCCATCAAGTCCGATGCTTCCGACGTGCACATTGAAGCGGAAGAAGCCGGCATCAAGGTCCGCTACCGCATTGACGGGATCCTGCATGATGCGGCCCTGATTGAAAAAAAAGCCTGGCCGAAAATAATTTCCCGGCTCAAACTGCTCGCCGGCGTTAAAATCAACGTGGACGAAAAACCGCAAGACGGCCGTACTTCCATCCATCTGCGGAACGAGCGGATTGACATCAGGGTTTCTTTCCTGCCGACCAATTTCGGGGAGAGCGTCGTGATGCGTCTTTTGCGGGCAAGCGCGGTCGGCCTGGAATTCGAGATGCTCGGCTTGCGCGGTTCGTCGTTCGCCCAATTAAAACGGGAAGTGGAGCGGCCGAATGGCATGATCATCACCACCGGCCCGACCGGCTCGGGCAAAACCACCACCCTGTACGCCATCCTGAAAAAACTGAACAGCCCGGACACTAAAATCATTACCGCGGAAGATCCGATTGAATACCAATTACCCGGCATTAACCAGTCGCAGATTTCCGCCAATTATACTTTTGCCCAGGGTTTGCGTTCCATTGTCCGCCAGGATCCGGATGTGATTATGGTCGGTGAGATACGCGATTTGGAAACGGCGGAAATCGCCATCCAGGCCGCTTTGACCGGCCATCTGGTTTTGTCCACGATCCACACCAATGACGCGGCGGGAACCGTGCCCAGACTTTTATCCATGGGCGCCAAACCTTTCTTGATCGCGCCGGCCTTGAACGCCATGATCGGCCAGCGCTTGGTCAGGAAGATCTGCGAACATTGCCGCGAGCCTTTCGTTCCGCCACCGGATGATTTGGCCCGGGTCCGGACGCTTTTAGACCAATTACCGACAGAAGAAAAAGCCAAAATCAATCCGGATCAGCTGGCTTTCTACCGTGGGCGCGGTTGCGACCATTGCCAGGACATCGGTTTTAAAGGCCGGGTCGGCATCTACGAAATCATGACGATGAACGCGGAGATTGAAAAGCTGATTCTGTCCGGCCAGGCCAGCGAATACGACATGCGGGACGCGGCCCGGAAAAACGGCATGATTACCATGGCCCAGGACGGCGTCCTGAAAGCGCTTGAGGGCATAACCAGCCTGGAAGAAGTTTTCCGCGTGGCGGAATAAAATCATGCCTTGGATATTTTCGCGGGTTAATTGATTGGTTTGTATCATTTCTCGCTCATTTCATCGGATTCATTTTATAATAATCCGAATCAACAAATTTTTATCTGAGCGCCCTGCGTACCAGCCCGGATATAATCCTGGGCAGGCGCGGCACGCGTCTTTCCCGGGGCGGGCTATTAGGATTATATAAATAAAGAGTCTGAAAAATAATTAAGACAAGAATATAAATCTTTAATTATGATCAACCGGAAATTTATTGAAAAATTGAAAAAAGATTTTGACCGCAAAGAATCGCAAAGACGGCAAATTATCAGCGTGTCCAGCAATATCCTCCATAATTCCAAGCGCGCGATTTTCAGCCTGCACCGCGCCGATGCCGAGCGGGCGAATGAGTTGCTCAAGGAGGCGCAAGACGCCATCGCCGGCTTGGGGAAAAGATTCGGCCATGGGCGCGTCAATCTGGAAGGCGCTTACCGCGCGGCCGTGGAAGAATACGCGGAAGCGAAGTTGTTTGCCCAAGTCCTGCGCCATGGCCGCGTCGAGCGGATCACAGGGATTGATCTTGACCAAGAAACTTACTTGGGCGGTTTGTGCGACCTGACCGGCGAGCTGGTGCGGCGCGCCATTAATCAGGCGGCGGCCGGCCGGACCGAGGAAGCTTTGCAAGCCAAAGAGCTGGTTTCGGCCATTATGGCCGAATTGATTGAATTTGATTTGGCCGGATATTTGCGCACCAAATATGACCAAGCCAAAACCAATCTGAAAAAAATTGAATATATCGCCTACGAATTAAAATTAAAACAAGCATCCCAGGATTAAATCGCCCGCGCATGAGGTAAGAATTATTTTTCGGCCTCTTTTTTATTCCTCTTGGTGCTGAGAAATTTTTTTCTTGTTTTTCTCAACGGGCAAAAAATTCAAACAAAGCTTGCCTGGTCCGCGGTTTTATTGGAAAAAGCGAAATTTATGGCCACAAAAAATTTTTTTTCCGCCAGCGCCGTTCTAATCGGCTACATCATCGGCGTCGGCATGTTCAGTCTGCCGTTTATTGTCAATCGTTCCGGGATTTTGCCTTTTTTCGCCTTGTTGCTCGGCTTGGGCTTGGTTCAGCATTTTCTCCATCTGATCTACGCGAATGTGATCCTGGTCAGCCGCGACTACCACCATCTGCCCGGCTACGCCGGTGAATATATCGGCCCTTCGGCCAAAAAACTCGCGACCGTCTGCAAATTAGTCGGCAATTACGGCGCGCTCCTGGCTTACATCATTATAACCGGGATCTTTCTTCACGATTTATTGGCTCCGATTTTCGGCGGCAGCCTGTTTTTTTACGGCAGCGCGCTTTTCGCGCTTGAAGCCTTGATCGTGTTTTTCGGTATCGGCGTGCTTTGCCGGGCGGAATTGCTTATGAGTCTGCTCTTGATTATGGTCGTGGCGCTGATCGCGATCAAAGGTTGGCCGCTGGTCAGCGCGGCCAACTTTCATCTTCTGGATTGGAAATATTCGCTTTTGCCTTATGGCGCCATCCTTTTCGCTGTGGACGGCAATGGCGCCATCCCGGCCGTGATCCAGCTTTTAAATCGGAACGAACAGGCGATCCGGCGGGTGGTGCGGATCGGCTTTTACTTGCCGGCCGCGATTATGATAATTTTCACCTTGACGGTTCTGGGCATTTCCGGCGCCGGCACAAGCGCGGACGCCCTGACCGGCATCAGAAACAGTTTTGGCGACGGCGTAATCGTCTTGGCTTTAATCTTCGGGGTTTTAACAATAGTCACTTCATTTTTGGGCGTTTCTCAGGCGACCCGGGATATGCTGGTCTGGGACTATCGCCTGGGGCCGAAAAAGGCTTGGGCGCTCGCGGTGTTTGTCCCCTATATTTTTTACCTACTCGGTTTGAACGACCTGATCGCGGTCGTCAGTTTCGCCGGCGCCGTGGCGGGCGGCTTGAGCGCCATGATTTTGATTTACATTTACGCCCGGCTTTCCAAGACGAAGGGCGGCTTGCTGATTTTTAAGGAAAGGCCGAAAGAAATATTTATCATCATGTTTTTTTTACTTTTTATCGGCGGCTTGGTTTATGAAATGCTGAATTTTTTCGGCTGGATAAAGTAATTTTATGAAAATCGCCGTCATTTCCGATATTCATGACAATTTGGCCAATTTGCGCCGGATCGCAGGCTGGTGCCGGGGAAAAAAAATCCAAGGCTTGATCTGCCCGGGCGATGTGACCAACCGGGAAACCTTGCTTGAACTTAAAGAAAGTTTCCCAAAGGCGATTTTTTTGGTCCGCGGCAACGCGGATTTTTATGAACCGAATGATTTGTCCGCTTGGGCTGGCGTAAACTATCTGGGCCGCTGGGGGCAGGCGGCAGTCGGCGGCCGGCGGTTCGGTTTGTGCCACGAGCCCCAATACATCCCCTTGGTCCTGTCCCAAGGCCCTTGCCAGGTGGTTTTTTACGGCCATACGCACAAGCCCTGGCTGGAAAAAAAAGCCGGGGTGCTCATGGCCAATCCCGGCAACGCGGCGGGTTTGATTTTTAACCCATCTTTCGCGGTTTGGGAAACAGAGACAATGGCTATTGACCTGGTTCCTTTGTTTTCCCTAAGCGCCCAAAGCGAGCGCTCACGCAAAAATTAAAATTGGATATCTTTAAAACTGATGGAACCGTCATTAGCATATTTTTTGTAATTTAGCGTCCAAGCAAAAAAGCAAGAAATAAACGTTTTTCAAAGAATATGTTGGTTGTTCGGAGGGAAGAAAATAAGAAATAAAAAAAACGGTTGGCTGGTTGAAAAAAATTTTATTTGCGCTATAATATGCTTGGTTTGCCGGTCGCCGGGCGGGCCGGGTCGGATCGCTCGATATCAGCCAGTATGATGCGAAAAAAAAGCGTAATTTTACCAGTTGTCGTTTTGCTTCTGGCCGCTTGTTCAAGCCAGCAGTTTGGACAGCCAGGCCGGCCGGCTTGGGATAATTCGGCTGATCAAGATCAACCTAAAGAAATATTTGATATGGCAAAAACGAATGGACAATCAGTCCGTCCGCCCTTCGCGGCCGGGACTTTTTATCCGGCGGACAAGGAATCTTTAGACGCGTTGTTGGATAAATTGTTTTCGGCCGCGCCGCCGTTGGCCGCAAAAAGGGCGCGCGCGCTGATCGTTCCGCACGCCGGTTATGAATACAGCGGCGCGGTCGCGGCCCGGGTTTTTGGCCAGTTGCGCGGCCAGTCTTATCGCCGTGTTTTTCTGCTCGGGAGCGCGCACGCGGCGTATTTTTCCGGCGCGGCGCTTGATGATTCATCCGCCTGGAAAACCCCTTTCGGCCAAGTCAATATTGACCAGATCGCTTCGGCCGAGCTTAACCGGCAGGACAAGGAGGTTGTTTTTCTCCGATCAGCCCAGGCCGCTGATCATGTTTTGGAAAACCAGCTGCCTTTCCTCCAAAAAATTTTGGACCCAACTTTTCAGCTCGTGCCGATTTTGATCGGCCAAACAGACGAAAAGACGATCGGCCGCCTGGCCGATACCCTGGACGCGCTCTTAACGGGAGACGATTTACTGGTCGTGTCTTCCGATCTTTCGCATTATCCCGCTTACGAAGACGCCAATCAGGTTGATCAGCGGACTTTGGCGCTGATCGCCGCCTTGGACGAGGAAGGCTTATTAGCGCATGCCGCGGCCAGTGAAGAAAAGATCGCTCAGGAAGAAACGGCGGCTTGCGGCTTGGCCGCTATCCAGGTGCTGATCCGTTTAATCCAAAAGAAAGGCTGGCAATCCGGCAAATATTTTTACGCGAACAGCGGCGATATCGCGGGCGGCGACCGGGGACGGGTCGTCGGTTACGGCGCGATGCTGTGGGCCGAGCCGGAAAAAGCGGATTACACGGAGGCGGAAAAAGGCCAGCCAAGGGCCGAGCTCAACGACGAGGAAAAAAACTATTTACTCGCCTTGGCCCGGCAGACTTTGGAAAAATATTTAGCCAGCGGCGAAGTAATGGAGTTTGCCCCGGAGCGGGCGAAATTGAAAGAACCAAGGGGCGCATTCGTGACTTTGCATGAAGACGGCCGTTTGCGCGGCTGTATCGGACAAATCATCCCGACCGGCGCGCCGCTTTGGCAGGTGGTGCGGGATATGGCCATTGCCGCGGCCACGGAAGATAATCGTTTTGAACCGGCGGACGTTGGCGAACTGAAAAAGATAGATTTGGAAATCAGCGTCTTGTCCGTTCCGCAGGCAATCGCTGACTGGCGCGGCATTGAACTTGGCCGGCACGGCGTGATTGTGAAAAAAAATGGCTGGCCGGGCGGCGTGTTCCTGCCGCAGGTAGCGCAAGAAACCGGTTGGACGCGGGAGGAATTTCTGGGCGAGCTGTGCGAGCAGAAAGCCGGTTGGCCGCGCGATTGCTATCGCGATAAAAATGTTACTTTGGAGGTTTTTACCGCCCAGGTTTTTGGCGAAAAAAATCAATGATTGATTATTAGGACTAACCAGATAAAGTCCAAACATAATATGCGTCCGCCATTAAAGAACGTAATAATGATAATTTTGATCCTCGGCCTGTCCGCTTGCGCCGCTCGGCCGTCAGCGCCAGAACCGCCCGCGCGCTTGCCCGCGGCTTTCAGAGCCTTGCAAGAAGCTAAAAAATTAACCAATAATTCTATGCGTTTAAGCAGTCCGGATTTTTCGGCCGGCGCTCCAATTCCGGCTCGTTTTACCTGCGAGGGAGAAAACATTTCCCCGGCTTTGGCGATTACCGGTGTTTCCGGACGCGCCAAAAGTTTGGTCTTGATCGTAAGCGATCCGGACGCGCCCAGGGGCGATTGGGTTCATTGGACAATCTGGAATCTGCCGGTGGACACGAGTCTCCTGCCGGCCGGCGGCCCCTTGCCGTCCGCGGCCGTGGAAGGTCAGACGGATTTCGGCCGACCCGGCTGGGGCGGCCCTTGTCCGCCCGCCGGCGCGCATCGCTACGTTTTTAAATTATACGCGCTGGGCGCGGATCTTTATCTTGATCCGTCCGCGACCAAAAAGGAGATTCTGGAGGCGATGGAGGGGATGATCATTGAAGAAACAGAGCTGATCGGCACTTATGAGCGATCAGAAAAAAACGGAGTGCTTTAGGCGCTCCGTTTTAATGTTTCTTTGAGATAGCGGCCGGTATGGCTGTTTTTATTCTGGGCGATGTCGCGCGGCGTTCCGGCCGCGACCAGCTGGCCGCCTTGGTCGCCGCCTTCCGGCCCCAGATCAATTATCCAATCAACCGATTTTATTACATCCAGATTGTGTTCAATGATCAGCACGGTATTGCCTTTGTCCGCGAGCTGATGCAGGACCGCGAGCAAGCGGTTGATGTCGTGGAAATGCAGGCCGGTGGTCGGTTCGTCCAGGATATACAAAGTCTGGCCGGTGGCGCGGCGGGACAGCTCATTGGCCAGCTTGATCCTTTGCGCCTCGCCGCCGGACAGGGTGGTGGCCGATTGGCCGAGCCGGACATAGCCGAGACCGACCTCGTTTAGGGTCCGGAGTTTTTGTTCAACCGCGGGAATGGCGTGGAAAAAATCCAGCGCTTCGGCCACAGTCATATCCAGGACATCGGCGATATTCTTGTTTTTATAGAATATTTCCAAAGCTTCATGGTTGTAGCGCCGGCCGTGGCAGACCTCGCATTCCACATAAACATCCGGCAAGAATTGCATCTCAATCTTGACCAGGCCGTCGCCGGCGCAAGCCTCGCAGCGTCCGCCCGTAACATTGAAGGAAAACCGGCCGGCTTTGTAGCCGCGGATTTTCGCTTCCGGTAAGCTGGCGAAAAGGTCGCGGATCGGCGTGAATGCCCCGGTATAAGTGGCCGGATTGGAGCGCGGCGTCCGCCCGATGGGCGATTGGTCAATATTGACGACTTTATCCAGAAAATTCAAGCCTTCAATCCGGTCATGCGCGCCCGGTTCGGTTTTGGCGCGGTAAAAATGTTTGTTCAGGGCATTGGCCAGGATGTCGGTCATAAGCGTGGATTTGCCGGAGCCGGATACGCCGGTGATGGCGATAAATTTTCCCAGCGGGAATTCCACTGTGATATTTTTTAAATTATGTTCGCGCGCGCCGATAATGCGCAAGTATTGGCCGTTGCCGGCGCGGATGGTTTTAGGCAGAGCGATTTTTTTCTGACCGGACAGATATTGGCCGGTCAGGGAATGCCGGTTTTTTTTGATCGCGGCCGGTGTACCAACCGCCACCACGCGCCCGCCCTGTTCGCCGGCGCCCGGGCCGATGTCAACGAGCCAGTCGGCCGCATTCATGGTCGCTTCGTCGTGTTCCACCACAATAACCGTGTTGCCGATGTCCCGGAGCCTTTTTAAGGTGGCCAAGAGCCGTTCGTTGTCGCGCTGGTGCAAACCGATGGAAGGCTCGTCCAGAATATAGATCACACCCATCAGGGCCGAGCCGATTTGCGTGGCCAGGCGGATCCTTTGCGCTTCGCCGCCGGACAGAGTGCTGGCGCCGCGGTCCAGAGTCAGGTAATCCAGTCCGACATTGCTCAAGAAAGTCAGACGAGCGCAGATTTCTTTGATGATCGGCGCGGCGATTTTTTCTTCCTTTTTGGTCAGGCGGCCGGCGGTTCCGAGCCGTTGGCAGAATTCCCGCGCCTGGCTGATGGGCAAAGCCGTGACCGCGGCGATGGACAAGCCGTCAACGGTTACAGCCAGGATTTCCGGCTTCAGCCTTTTGCCGCCGCAGGCCGGACAGAGCAGGACGCGCATATACTGTTCAATCTCGCGGCGGATGTAATCGGAATCGGTCTGCTGGTAGCGCCTTTCCAAATTGGGGATGATGCCTTCAAATTCCGTGCTCAGCTCTCCGGAAAAGCGATTGCTTTGGTAATTGACATTATATCTTTTTCCTTCGGTGCCGTAGAGGATGATATCCAGCTGTTTTTTGCTGAGTTGGTTGATCGGCGTGTTCAGATCAAAGCCGTTGCCGTTCGCCACGGTCCCCAAAATGCGCAGGAGCCAGGCCTGGCCGCCGCCGGCAGCATGGGACCAAGGGCGGATGGCGCCTTGGGCAATAGTCAAGTTCTTGTTGAGCAGGAGTTCCGGATCAATTTCCAGCTTAGTGCCGAGCCCGGAGCATTCCGGACAAGCGCCGTGCGGGGAATTGAAGGAAAAGCTGCGCGGCTCCAAAGCCGGCAAGCTGATGCCGCAAGCCGGGCAGGCGAGCAGGCGGGAGTAGACCGCTTCTTGCGGGCCGCGCCCATCTGCGGCCGGCGTTGATTGCGCCGCCGCCACCGCGACCAAGCCATTGGACAGATCCAAGGCTTTTTCCACCGCTTCAGACAAGCGAGACAGATCCTCTTTGCCTTTTGTCAGATCCAACACATCAATCACAATCTCCACATTATGTCTTTTTTGCTTATTGACATCCATATCTGCGGCTTCTTCCAGGCCGAGGACGCGCCCATCATAGCGGACGCGGGCGAAGCCGGCTTTGGCGATGCCGGCCAAAAGATGTTTGTGTTCGCCTTTTTTGTCCCGGGCGAGCGGAGATAGTATGTAGATTGTTTTCCCTTCGTAATTCCGGATGATCTGGTGGACGATTTCATCCACGGTATATGGTTTGACTTTTTCTCCGCACTGCGGGCAGTGCGGAATGCCGGCTCGGGCATAGAGCAAGCGCAGATAATCGTAGATTTCCGTGATGGTGCCGACCGTGGAGCGGGGATTGGACGAAGCGGATTTCTGGTCAATGGAGATGGCCGGCGACAGGCCTTCGATCAGGTCCACGTCCGGCTTGTCCACGAGGCCGATAAATTGGCGGGCGTAAGCGGACAAGGACTCCACATAGCGGCGCTGGCCTTCGGCATAGATCGTGTCAAAAGCGAGCGATGATTTGCCTGAACCGGACAGACCGGTGATGACGACCAGCCGGTCGCGCGGCAGATCAATATCAATATTTTTTAAATTATTGACGCGGGCGCCGCGGACGCGGATATATTTCAAGTCTTGGTTTTTTTGCATATTTTCTCTTATATTTTATTAATTACACGATTTTTCAGCGAGGCTAGGCAAGCAATTAAGAGCAGAAATTATAATATCAGAAAAAAGACAAGGAAAGAATAAGAAAAATAAAACGAAAAATTTTTCACAATGGAAAATATTATATACCAAGACAGGCAGATTGGCAAGCCTGGATCAAAGCCATTTTGGCGGCTCGGCGCCTTCGTTTGACTTCCCGGCCTTGATAATTATATAATATAAAAGAATATCCTTTCTTTTATTCATTATTATTATCCGGGGTTTAATATTTTTAACAAATCCATGAATTATTTTTATCTGATTATTATTATTCTGCTGATTTTTCTGGGCGGAGCCGTCGGTCTCCTGCTCTTTATCCTCTTGAAGAAAAAAGACAGCGGCCAGGCCGAGCGGCTGGCGGCGATGATGGAACGTTTGCAGTCTTTGGGCGACAGCGGCCGCGAACTCGCGAAACTCGTGGACGCGAAATTGTCCGAAACGCACCGCTTGTCCGCGGAACAATACCGCTCCACGCAGGAGCAGATGGGGCAGACCATCCGCACCGCCCAGACCATTGCCGGCCATTCGGCCAAGCTGATCGCGGATGTCACGGAAAAGCTGACCAAACTGGACGACACGAACCGGCAAGTGGTGAATTTTTCCGCTCAATTGCAGAATCTGCAGGATATCCTGAAAAATCCGAAACAGCGGGGCGTGCTGGGCGAATATTATCTGGAAGAGACTTTGAAGAATGTCCTGCCGCCAAATTCTTACGCCATGCAATACGGCTTCAAAGACGGCACGATCGTGGACGCGGTCGTTTTTGTGAAGGAAAAGATCATCCCGATTGACTCCAAATTTTCTTTGGAAACCTATGAGCAGATCCTGAACGCCGGCGACGCGGCGGTCCGTGAACAGCTGGAAAAGAAATTCAAGCAAGATTTAAAAAACCGGATTGATGAGACGGCCAAATACGTCAAGCCGGCGGAGAACACCATGGATTTCGCTTTCATGTTCATCCCCTCCGAAGCGATCTATTACGACTTGCTCATAAATAAGGTCGGGGCGGTGAAAGTGAATACCCGCGATTTGATTGAATATGCTTTCAAGGAGAAACGAGTAATCATCGTTTCACCCACGTCTTTTTTGGCTTATTTACAAACCGTCTTACAAGGCTTACGCGCCTTGCAGATTGAAGAAAGCGCCAAAGCGATCCGCGCCAATGTGGAAAAGCTGGGCCGGCATCTGGCCGGTTATGAAGAATTCATGAAGAAATTAGGCGTTTCTCTGGGAACCACGGTCAGCCATTACAACACCGCTTACGGCGAGTTGAAGAAGATTGACAAAGATGTCTTGAAGATTACCGGCGCGGACGCGGGACTGGAGCCGGTTTTGCTGGATAAGCCGAAAGACGCGGATGAATAAAATTTTTTTTGGGCGAAAAATCAGCGCGTGCAAAAAATGAAAAAAACATTTTAATTTTTACGGATTATGGCTTGCCCGGCAGAACAAAAGCCGTCCCGAACCGAGACGGATTTGAAAAAAGCGATTTTATCCGTGATCGCTTTTTTTGATTTGTTTGATTATCCTTTAACGGTTCAGGAAGTCTGGCAGTGGCTGGGAAAAAAAAGCGCGCCCGCGGAAGTTTTGGCGATCTTGGACCATTTGGCCGGCGCGGCCGGCGGATCCGGGGCGGATGATGGCACCCAAGCCCAACCGGGGAGCGGCCGGCCGCTGGCCGCGCGCGATGGTTTTTATTTTTTATCCGGCCGGTCGCTTTTGCCGGCCGCGCGCAGAGAGCGCTACGCCGCGAGCGCCCGGAAAATGAAGCGGGCGGCGGCGGCGGCGCGGGTTTTTTCTTGGCTCCCGTGGACGCGCTTCGTCGCTTTGGGGAACATCATGGGCGCGCGCAATTTGAAGACGGAAAGCGACTTGGATATTTTCATCATCGCCGCGGCCGGCCGGGCCTGGCTGGTCCGTTTTTTCTGCGCCGGCTTGGCCAAATTATTCGGCTGGCGGCCGCGGCCGGGAAAGCACCGGGATCAGATCTGCCTGAATTTTTTCGCGGCCGCGGACGGCTTGGATTTTTCCGCTTTTCTTTTACCGGCCGCGGACGGCCAGGGAGCGGATGATCCTTATTTTGCCTATTGGCTCGCCAATTTGCGGCCGTTCTACGATGCCGGCGGATTTTATGCCCGTCTGATATCCGCCAATCCCTGGTTCAGGGAAAAATTGCCGAATTGGCGGCGGCCGGCCGAGGCGCAGCCCGAACGGCCGGCGGCGCCGGGAAAATCCGGCCCGGCCGGGAAATTTTTTGACTGGCTGGAGGCGCGCGCGCGCCGGTGGCAGATCTGGATCATGCCGCCCGCCTTGTCCGCGCGGCTCAACCAGGATACCCGCGTGCGCGCGGATGAAAAAACCATCAAATTGCATACGGAAGACCGGCGCGCTGATTATCGGCGCGCTTTCCGAGAGAAGCTGGCTGGCGGCCATCTTCATGATTGATTTTTATGATTGACAAAGTCGTTAAAATTTTCATTTTCGGGCTGGCTTTTATTTTGCCTTGGCAGACCAGGCTAATCATGGTGCCCGGGAGTTTGGGCGGAGAATATTCCGAATACGGCACGCTCAGCTTGTATGGGACGGATATTTGCCTGGCAGCCATAATATTTTTGCTGGCGGCAAAAAATCGGCAAAAGATATTTTCCGGCCGCTGGGCGGTGAAGCGATTATTTTTTCAACCGGCTTGGTTCTGGCCTTGGGCCGGTTTTTTGCTGGTTGCCTCACTCTCCATTTTAATCGCGTCGGATCAATTATTGGCTTTTCAGCATTGGTTTTGGCAGGCCGCCGGCGGCTGGCTGGCTCTCTGGCTCTCGGGCCGTCCAGACCGGAAAAAAATCGCGGCGGTTTTTTTGGCCGGCTTGCTTTTGTCCGGCTTGTTCGGCTGGGCGCAGTTTTTTTTCCAGTCCGCGCCGGCGAGCAAATGGCTCGGCTTGGCCAGCCACAATCCGGCGGTTGCGGGAGCGAGCGTGGTGGAGGCCGCGGCCGGCCGCTGGCTGCGCGCTTACGGTTCTTTTGACCATCCCAATATCTTGGGCGGCGCTTTGGCGCTCGGCTGGCTCTTGGCTTTAAAGTATTTGCCGCGCCGACCCGGGAAGGCGGGCGCGACCGGAGCGACCGGAGATAGAGCCTTGACCACCAGAGCCGTGATAAACGGAGCCGTGATAAATCACGGCCCTTCTGCTGCAATCGCTAGAGCCGTGATAAATCACGGCCCTTCTGCTGCAATCGCTAGAGCCGTGATAAATCACGGCCCTACGATGTTTTCCGGGATGGCCGCGGCGGCTTTATTTTTCACTTTTTCCCGCTCGGCCTGGCTGGCCTGGCTGGCCGGCATCGCGGTTTATTTTTTTCTGGCCGCTTGGTGGCGGCCGGTGCCGCGAGAGACGCGAGAGACGCGAGAGACGCGAGAGACGCGATCAATCGCGTCTGTACGCGTATGCGTTGCCGCCTTAGTTATTTGCGTATTAGCTTTGTTTTATCATAACCTTCTGGAGCCCCGGCTGGCGGCCAGCGGCCGGCTGGAAGAAAAATCAAAGATGGAAAGGATGGTCGGTTGGCAGAGCGGCATAAATATTTTAAAAAACCACCTTTTTCTGGGCGCGGGCTTAGGCAACAGCGTCCGATTAAGCGCCCAAGAGCCGGCCGCCTACCGCCAGCCCGCGCACAATCATTTTCTGCTTATCGCCATTGAAACCGGCGGGCTGGGTTTTTTGGGTTGGATCGCTTTCTGGTTTTTGCTCGCGCGCGCGTTTTGGCGCGCCAAAAACGCCGTGGCCTTGGCGGTTTGGACCGGTCTGACCATGATTATGATGTTTGACCATTATTTTTTCAGCCTGCACGCCGGCGTCCTGATCTTTTATTTCGTCTTGGGTCTGATTTTGCCGCTTCGGCCGCGGGCGTTTGGATCACAAAATTGATACGCAATATTCAATCCAATTATCGGCGGG
>PCSD01000073.1:0-3086 GCA_002771615.1 Candidatus Falkowbacteria bacterium CG23_combo_of_CG06-09_8_20_14_all_49_15 | reverse complement strand
GACGCGATAAATCGGGACGCGATAAATCGGGACGCGATAAATCGGGACGCGATAAATCGGGACGCGATAAATCGCGTCCCTACAATTAATTGATATGACAATTGAAAAATTGAATGTGATAAATCGTGTCCCAAAGAAAAACGGCGATTTATACAAAAACAAATACCGGATCAAATCCGCCCGGCGGCCCGGTTATGATTACGCACATAACGGTTATTATTTCATTACCATTTGTACGGTCAAACGGACAATATTTTTTGGGGCCGTGACGAACGGCTTAATGATTTTGAATGACGCCGGCCGATTGGCCGAAAAATTTTGGCACGATATTCCAGGGCAATTTTCCAGCGTGTTATTAGATGCATTTTGCATTATGCCCGACCATATCCATGGCCTGATCTTTATTGATAAGGATTTGACCGCTAAAACCGAATCCGCCAGAACCGGCGGGGCCGCCGGGCAATATAATCCGATGGGCAAAAAAACGTTAGGCGAAATTATCCGCTGGTATAAAGGGCGGTGCACATTTGAAATAAGAATGATCAAGCCTGGTTTTGCCTGGCAGGCGCGTTTTTACGATCATATCGTCCGCGACAGAAACGCATTGAATAAAATCCGGCAATATATCATTAATAATCCGAATAATCAGGCAAAGAGCAAAAATTATCAAATAAATAATGGTTAAATGGAAACAACCATATTAACAGCTTTTTATAAATTCTCTCTGAATATTGAATATTAAAGAAAAAAATTGTATTATAACACTAGATGATATTAATAAATAGAAAGATAATTAATAAAAAAAATATGCCGGAGAATGCTAATGTCAATACCGCCCAGCCAGAGACAGGGAAGAAGCAATTTTTATCGCCAAAAATATGGCTGGGCGGCGGTTTGGGATTATTACTGATCGCGCTTGGCGCTTATTTGTTTTTCCGCGCGTCCGGGAGCGGGGAAGAGGATTTTGGCGCCGGCGAAAAGCGGATCTATGAGATAGCGATCGTGGTGCGCGGCCAGCAAAATCCGGATCCGGCTGAAGACCGGAAAAATTCTTTGAAAGCCGGGGACGCGCTGATAGCGCAGGGCGAAGGGCACCAGTGGTCGGTCACGGAAAAGACCAGTTATCTGATTCTGAAAATGAATTTGACGGACAAACAGGCCGAGGCTCTGACCAGGCCGGAAGAAGTGGAAATCGCTTTTTCGGATTTGTCGGCCGAAGAGCAGAAGCGGATTGAGGAAGAAAAAGCCTTGGCCGAAAAAGAAGGTCGCGATTACACCGAGGAAACCCGGCGCGAAACCGTCCGCGCCCGCGCGTACCGCGTCAAGATTGAAAAATTGCCGCCTTTTAACCCTGATCTTCTGCCCGCTGGCCAGCCTTTCTTGGACCAGGTTTACGATTGGGCGATGGTGGAAAAGAAGCCGAAAATAAAATAAGCAGAACCGGCAAATTTTTTCACAATTTTATTTTGTAATTTACGCCGGATTACCCGTTGGGCAAACTTTAAGCCAAGCTTTTTACTATTTAATATAAGCCGGTAAAAAATCCGCTTCCATCAAGCATTTTTTACGGGCGAAAAAAAATATGACCAAAAAATTCGTTCTGTTCCTCCTGGCCGCCGTCATTTTGATCGGCGCGGCCGGCGTGTTTAGCTGGTACCAGTTCGCGAGCCAAAAGCCGCTGGCGGAAAAAACCAAATATTACCGCGTCGGCCTCCTGCAGATGACGCCGACCGTGGCCGAGAATATGGAAGGCTTCAAGCTGGGTTTGGCCGAATTGGGCTATCAAGAAGGCGAGAATATTGAATATTTTTACCGCGACGCGAACGGCGATTTGGAGGCTTTGAAAAAATACGCGGCGGAGGTTATTGCCTGGAAGCCGGATATGATTTTCGTCAATACCTCGCCGGCCACCTTGGCCGTGAAAAAAGCGGCCGCGGCTAGCGGGATTCCGGTGGTTTTTTCCATGGTCGCGGATCCTTTGGGCGCGGGCATTGTCAGTCCGACCTTGGCGGATAACAAAAATATCACCGGCACCGGCTGCGCTTACATTGATATTGCCGCCAAGCGCCTGCAACTGCTCAAAGAGATTGATCCGCGCGTCAAGAAAGTCCTGATCTTTTACCGGCCGGAAGACAAAAGCGGCGCGCCGGCCGCGGAAAAAATCATAAACGCTGGATCGCAAATTGGCGTGGAAATTGTGCCAGTGACGATCAGCAAAAAAGAAGATATTCAAAGCTATTTGACTAATTTGTCGGCGGGCGAGGTGGACGCGATCATGGACCCGGCCGATTCCATGGCCACGGCCGGCTTGACCGAATGGGGGATGGCCAAGGCGCGGGAATTGAAAATCCCGCTGATGATGCTTTCCAAAGGCGAATGCGCGAGCGGCGCCTTGGCCAGCTTCGGCGTGGATTATATTGATCTGGGCAAGCAAACGGCTTTGATTGCCAACCAGGTTCTGAACGGCATCAGTCCGGCCGATATCCCTTTTGAACAGCCGCGGAAATGGTTTTTCGCGCTTAATTTGAAAATAGCCGCGGATATTGGTTTAACCATCCCGGAAACAATTTTGGAAAAAGCGGATTTGGTGATCAAAGATTAAAGAATCAGCTTTACCTTTGTCTCATATCGTCCCGCTTTAAACGGGGCGCCCTTTCTATCCGCCATTTGCCGCCAAAACAGCCTCACCCCCTGCGCACTTCAACAAATAGCCGTAAAAATATGCGAGTTATTTGAGTAAAAGGAAGAAGTTAGAAGTAAGAAGTGCGGAAGAATAGCGGAAATCGTAGCCGTGCAATTTATTGCGCATAGAAATCGTAGCCGTCAGAATAATTTAGTGATCAGTCAATCAGTGATTAGTTGGTTAGTGATAAGAAGGTATCCCTCGGCTTAGCCTCACCATACAGCCTCACCCCCTGGCCCCTTGCGCAAAACAGCCTCACCCCCTGGCCCCCTCTCCATTTTTTGCAGAAAATGGAGAGGGGGAAGCGAGCGAGAGCGAGCGGGGGTGAGGATGATGCGGCGGAGATGAGGCAATTGACGATTATATTATGGAAAAACAAATCAGCATATTTACAATCACTAAA
>PCSD01000076.1 GCA_002771615.1 Candidatus Falkowbacteria bacterium CG23_combo_of_CG06-09_8_20_14_all_49_15 | reverse complement strand
TTTCACCAACGCTATGTCGGTAACGTCAGCGGTGGCCAAGCAGCTTAAGGCCCTGGGGGTTGAAGTCGCGGAAGTGTCTGTCTACGGACAGCCTGAAAACCACGATTTCATCACCCAAGTTTCGGGAAGTTACGACCGCACGATGCGTGGGATTGCTGCCCTGCATGACGCGGGAATCTTGGTTCGGCTCAAGTCCCCGCCGCTGGCGGTGACAGTTACCGACCTGGAGTTTCTTCTAGCCCTTCCTGGGCAACTCGGTTTGACCGAACCGTTCCGCCTCGGACCGGGGGTGTATGAAACCCACACGGGAGGACAACACCCACTGCAACTGGCGGCGTCGCTGCCGGAGCTGGCACGCGCCTTGGTGGCCACTAGCCAGCTGCCTAAGACGGGACGTTTTCCTTGGCCGCCGTGGGCGTCGCCGTGCAACCGGGGACGATCCGTGATTCACGTTGACCCTCATGGTCGGGTATTCACTTGTGAGGAAGACCTGACTCCGACAGGTAGCCTCCTGGAACAGCCGCTGTCGGCAATTATGGCAACGGCAGTTTTTCAGGCTGCCCAAGATGTCAGTTTTCTGAAGCTTCCCTGCTGGCGGTGTGCCCTATGGCGGTACTGCCCGGAGGTTTGTTCTGCCCGCTTCCAGCGCGAGCACAATGGAACTCTGGCGCCGTCTGCGGCAACCTGTCGCCTGGCACGGGAAGTGAAATCTGTGACAGAAGGGAGGTGATAACATGAAGCTGCGCTTGGCTATCGTGGCCGCGCTGGCGGCGCTGATGACGCGTTTGTCGTTCAGTGCCTTCAGCGTTAACGCTCTGCAGCAGGCCTGCGGCGGGTTCATGGGGCAAAAGAATGCATGCTCTGATCCCCTGAGCTGATCCCGCCGCCCGTGAGCGAGTTGTTCTTGAGACAGGCTGGACAGACGTTTTCGAAACGTCTGCTGTCTTGAGGGCAACTCGCTCTCTCTTTTTAAAACGCTTTTTTGGAGTTAACCAACTTTCTCGGTCGGTGATTGTGAAAAAGCGTTTTTTTGTTGACAAGAATTTAGGTAAACACGTAAGATACTACAATTATAGGAGGTATGCAGTGTTTAAAAAGAGGCTGATCATTATTGGTGTCATAATACTTTTTTTCGCGCTTATATACACTCTTATTCCCGCCCACGCTTTTCTGTCATACGCCACAAATAATTACCGTTGGAACGAACATAATATCGGCATTTCAGGCGCTCAAATCAAAGACCTCATTTTTGATCCAAACCACAACGGGACACTTTATTTGGTTGGCAGTAAAGGCGTTTATAAAACAACCGATAATGGCGATACCTGGGTTGAGAAAAATACCGGCCTGCCGGCTTCCAAAACCGGCATCAATCTTTTACTTGATAGCTCCTCGGACATTCTCTATGCGGTTTCCTATGATGCAGCCGGAGATCAAAGTTTTGTCTATAAAACCGTTGATGGCGGGGATCATTGGGTATTTGCCAGTAGCGGCACCTCTATTCCCGGTTACGACGGGACAGGCAGTAAAAGTTATCTTTCCGGAGCGACCTTGGAGTCGGGTAGTCCGCAAACCCTTTTTGCCGGGACTATAATCGGCGGATGGCACGGCGGAGTTTTCAAGTCGTCAGATGGAGCAGCAACTTGGACACAGATCGCCGGTTCCAACATTGCCGGCTCGGGTATCGGCAACGATGCTTGGCCTTTAACAATCGATTCCGTAAATACGAACAAAATGTTTGCCGGGACGGCCTATGACGGGGTATTTATAAGTCAAGACGGCGGTTATCATTGGGCACATTGTGCGGGAACCACCGGTCAAATTTATGCTCTGACGATTGATCCAACCGACTCTAATCGCATTTATGCCGGAGGAGATTACGGTTTATATTTAAGTTCTGATGCAGGGTCGCATTGGACTTTAGCTAATCAAATAAGCGGAATAGTCAAAGCAATCAGCGTTAATCCGACTAATTCGCAGATTGTTTATTTGGGAATTGAGGGAAAAGGTTTGTGGAAATCGGAGAATTACGGCGCCAGTTTTACCAATCTCGGTTCAACCACCATTACCATCAACAAAATTGCAGTTGATCAGGCAAGCCCTCAAAATCTTTTTTTGGCAACCCAGTCCAACGGGGTTTATTCTTCAAATGACGGCGGTCAGACTTTGATTCTGAAAAATAACGGATTACCCATAACCGTTGAGGCCAGAATAATAAAGAGTGACAGCTTAGGCAATTTATATGCAGCTGTGTGGGGTAAAGGTTTTTATGGCAGTCAAAATCAAGGCAAGGATTGGGAACTTCTTTCACAAGCTACTGATATTCTGGATTTTGAAATAGTGCCTAGTAACCCGCAAGTCATTTTTTATTCCGGAACCAGCGTTATGAAATCAATTGACAACGGCAGGAATTGGCAAGTTCTCTTTACCCCGTCTTCCGATTATCTTTGGGCGCTGGCTACTGATTCGTTCAATCCTCAAAATCTTTTTACAGCCGGAAACGGAGGAAAAATGTACAAAAGCTCAGACAACGGTCAAACCTGGACTCAGAAAATGTCTTTTGCTCCCAACGGACGGGTGATGGATATTCAAATCGATCCAACCGATTCCAACCGCGTCTATGCCGCTGCCTATGGTTATTTCTGGAAGAGTGAGGATGGCGGAGAAACGTGGGTACAAAAAACTGCCGGATTGACAGGTACTTACGCCAACCGTGGTCGTTATCTGGCTATTGATCCTTTGGAGCCGAACATTATCTATTATGACACTCAGTACGGCGGGATTTTCCGATCAGACGATTATGGAGAGAACTGGAACAAGTTAAATTTGGCATTGGGTGGGGGAAGCCCGATTTTGAACAATATTATTATTGATTCTTCCGATCATGCTAAAATTTATGTCGCGGATTATCTGGCGAAACGAATCTATTTTTCAGCTGATAAAGGAGAAAACTGGGAAACTTTTGAGGCTTTAGGGTTACCCGAAAGTTTAGACGCTCTCTATTGGACATGGCAGGATAACATTGAACCTGCGAGATTTTACGCCGGATTTTTTTATGGCGGCATCTATGCCTTTGAAAATTATATCGCCGATTTGACGACTTCTGCGGTTTCTGCTTCCGACCTTAATGGTTCGCCCTTAGAAAGAGAAGATGAAGTTGAATATATCCTCAATCTTGTCAATTCCGGCTGGAAAGACGGAGATCAGATTTCCATTGAAGATAACTTTTCATCCTTCTTGGATTTTGTGACCGGGTCTATAGAACTGGATGGAGAACCGCTTACCCAGTACACTTTAAATGGAAATAAAATCAGCCTTGCTTTGGCAAAAGTCCAAGCCAAAACAAACCTGCAGATTTCCCTAAAATATAAAGTCAAAGCCGACGCCACTGAGGGAGGAATTGTAACCAACAGTTTTTCGATTACTTCAGAAGAAGATCCGGCAGGAATTCAGTTCAATTCTCCCAATTTAACAATTGTGATTGTTGATAATCAACCGCCGACAGGTTCGATTGCGATCAATTCAGGCTCTGCTTATACCACCTCTGTTGGCAATAACATTCTTTCCTTGCAGGCAACGGACGATTATTCTCCTGAGGCTGAAATGCAAATGATGATTGCGAATACAAGCGATTTTAGTAATACGACTTGGGAACCATTCACAGCCTCTGAAAGCTGGACTTTAACGCCGGGTGAGGGAACAAAAACGGTGTATGTCAAATATATGGATTCTCACGGAAACGTTTCACCAGTTTATTCCGACTCGATTATTTACGATCCCCAGGTAATTTTAACCTCAGTTACCGCGGCTGGACTTTCGGTTGACGTAGATGCGGGCGTTTACGAAACCATGCAAAGAAAACCGGTCTTTTCCGGCATAAGTGATGCCGGAGCGCAGATCATCATTAAAGTTTTAACTGCTTTAATCCAGGTTATACTCACGGCAGATGATGATGGATACTGGAGCTGGATTCCAGCTGAAGATTTAAGCATTGGCCAGCATCTGGTTGAAATCAGCGCTCAAGACATGGCAGGCAATACAGCCAGCTTAAAATTCTATCTCAAAATTGCGACCAGTTCAACCGAAAACCAAAAAAATACTGATGCTGCCAACGATCCTGCGCAATTGCCCAAAACGGGATGGGTGGGTTTCAGCCTAATCTTCGGAATAATATCGGTGACGGGTTGCATATTGGGGTGGTTAATTTACAGGAAGAACAGCAGAGTTTAATAAGCCACGGTTCCCTGCTTTACTAGATACATCACCGTTCCACCCGGTCCGACAGCCCTTTGTCCGTTATAGGCAACACAAGGGTGGCCGGCAGGGAAGTTGTAAATAAAGCCGTCCGGGTCGTTTCCATTTTCCAAAAAAGTGTAGATCATAAATCCATTGCAGGTTGTCACCCAATATCCGCCGCACATTTGCCATCCCGGGGCAGGGATATAAGCATTGATATAGCCTGTATATTTGTAATTAAGAGAGCTGGAATTTATCGGATCGGTTGGATTTTTGGTAAAAAGATCATCGTCTACCAAATTTTGCAGAAAATTGGGTTGATTTGAAAAACCGACAGTGACCGTGCCAGTTCCGCCAGTGGGGGTATAGGTTGAATAGCCGCCTTCCGGTATTTGATCATGGGTGAGTTGGTAGTGGCTGATGGCTTCGGAAATAGTTTGCAGATCCGACTTTCTTTTTGAATCCCGCGCTTTTTTTAAGAGATTGGAAGGATTAATAGCAATTAAAACAATAGAACTCAGAATCCCGATGATTGAAATTACTACCAGGAGTTCTATCAAAGTAAAGCCTTGTTGTGAATTTACGTGCAGTAGTCTTAGCACTTTTTTAGTCATATTTTACTTTTGTCTCCCAATCAATTTGTTCAAGGTAACTTGTCTTTTCGCGATCGCTGCCGCGGGACTTCGGCTGGTGGAATTTTTTAATAACTGAGACAACTAGAATAATTATAGAGAGAAAAAGAGTAACATAGGGAAGATATTTAGCCACACTATCAAAGAAGGGGTTTTTTCTTTGTTCAAAGTTTTTATATTCATCGGGATTTAGGG
Organism: Candidatus Falkowbacteria bacterium CG23_combo_of_CG06-09_8_20_14_all_49_15; assembly: GCA_002771615.1. Lineage (GTDB taxonomy): Bacteria > Patescibacteriota > Patescibacteriia > Patescibacteriales > UM-FILTER-48-10 > UM-FILTER-48-10. The sequence goes on along the minus strand of PCSD01000076.1, from coordinate 659 downwards.
GCAACGGCCCATATTTATTGTCGGCATTGTTTAAATTAACGGCTTCTGTCGTCTTTGCGTTTATGACGATAGCGTTTTCTTTTCCATGCGTTAGGGATGAATTCAACATTCCTAGGGTTAGTAGAAACAAGAATAAATAGACAGATCGTAAGACGTATAGTCTTGTCTTCATGCTTATCCAAAGGTTTTCATAGATTCCTACGGCTTGCGCCGTGGTACTATTTTCTGAAAGAAAACAAACTTGTTTATAACCGAAGGTTTCAAACTTGTTTATATATTTTGCTTCGCGAATTATAGATAGAATTCTTTAATAGCTTGCGGACATATCTTCCGATTAGAAATTACTTTGCTTCTTATCATAAAATTCATTCTCTTGTCAAACGTAAATATACTCTTTTGAGAGTGCAAAACGCAAAACATAGAATCTGTCCATAGGCTATTCTATCTGCTCGAATAATTATTGTCAATGAGTTACAAAAGGTATGACAAGAATAGATGTGCGTCTATCCCCACTGCTCCTATAGTGGAGAGGATTCAATTTCTCTTGACAGATTGCTGGCTTTATGGCATAGTAAGAACCATGCAAGACGAACTAGTAAAAACAACATTGCGAATTCCAAAATCAATCATTCTGATGGCTAAAAAAACGGCCATTGATA
>PCSD01000119.1:5840-9398 GCA_002771615.1 Candidatus Falkowbacteria bacterium CG23_combo_of_CG06-09_8_20_14_all_49_15 | reverse complement strand
GAAATCGGCCTATTCCTTGAGCCGGTCCAGTCGATCGGACCGGATTTCACTTTATATCGTTTATACCGCCAGCCCGTCTCGGAATAATCAGCCGGCTGATAATTTGGCTGTTGGCTGGCGCGCGGACCTCATAGTCTTTATCACCGCCTTTGCGCTTGTATTAAAAAACCGCTTCTGCGCGAATTGGGTATGCGCAGAAGCGGTATGGTTTTTACAGAAATTCCAGTTTTTTCCGGGTAAGAAAGTTTGGAGGGACTGTTTTTTGCCGGAAAAGACCGCGGCCGTCCCTGGTCAGGACACCGCGCGGAATATGATAAAAAGCTTGGCAATTGCTTTTTTGATCTTTTTATGTTATGGTCATCGGTGAATCAAGGATTGGCGCGGCCAGCGGAAAGCTAAGCAAAATATTTTTATTTTGTTAGGAAAGTCCGGACTTCCTTCGGCGGACAAGTTTTCTTGTCTGGCGCATGAAAGGGCAGTGGGTAACGCCCACCCTCTGTTTCGGATTGAGCGGAAATTGGCCATTTTATAATGTCCGCCCGCTCCGGAACAGAGAGGGAAAGTGCCACAGAGACAATACTACGGCCGCTTAATCGCGGCCGGAAAGGTGAAAAGAGGCGGGAGGTGGGAATTGATATCTATCAATTTTCGCTACCCGGCTCGTCCGCCGGTGACGGCGGAACGCGGTAAACCCTGCCTGAAGCAAGAGCAAACCTGTCCGATTTTTTCGGGCAGACGAAAAGTGGCTCGCGCGAGCCGGGCGGCAACGTCCGGCCAAGATAAATGGCTTTCCTTCCCGCGGTTTGGCCGCGCGGAAGACAGAATCCGGCTTACAGCTGGCCGCGCCAATCCTGGTTTTTTTTAGAAATTTTGCTGGCAATTTATTGAATAAAAATAAGAAAAAATACGATAAATAAGAAAAAAAACAAGATAGAGAAATAAGATAAATAATTCTAAAAATTGATTTAGTTATGAAACGAACACAATTATTTCTGTCCTTCCTGCTTTTGCCTTTGGATTATGCTCTGATTGTTCTGGCCGGCTGGTCGGCTTATCATATTCGCTACAGCGATCACTTCCAATCTTGGCGGCCGGTTATTTTTGATCTGCCCTTTGTGCCATATTTTCAATCCGTAATTTTTATTGCTTTGCTTTGGCTGGTTTTGTTCGCATTCGCCGGATTATATAATATCCACAGCGCGCGCAAATTTATCAAAGAAGTTTTCCGCGTCATCCTGGCTTGTTCCACCGGTTTCATGCTGATCGTAATTTTAATTTTTTTCAGCCGTGATCTTTTTGATTCCCGTTTCATTATTCTGGGCGGTTGGTTTCTGGCCATCGTCTACATCAGTCTGGGCCGGGGGCTGGTCCGTTTTGTCCAGCGCGCGCTTTTCCGCTACGGTTTGGGCGTTAACCGGGTGATCCTGGTCGGGAACAGCAAGACCACGGATAATCTGCTCTCGGAATTTTCCCGTCCGGGCCAGAGCGGTTTCGCAGTGGCGAAAAGAGTCCGTGATTTTTCCCTGGAGACGGAAAAAGAATTGCGCGCTTTCCTCGCGCAGGAGCAAATTGACGAAATCATCCAGTCTGATCCGAATCTGAGCAAGACCGATGTCCTGCGGCTTTATGATTTCGCGGATGAATATAATCTGACTTTCAAATATGCCGCGGATCTGCTGGGCACGAAAGTCCTGAAAACGGAAGTGATGGAAATCGCCGGCATTCCGCTGATTGAAGTGAAAAAGACGCCTCTGGAAGGCTGGGGGCGGATCGCTAAAAGGATCATGGATGTTTTCGGTTCGTCCGTTCTGATTTTTCTATTCAGCCCGCTTTTGCTCGGTATCGCCTTGCTCATCAAAATTGATTCCCGCGGCCCGGTTTTTTATCTTGATTACCGATCCGGCCAGGCCGGACGCCGTTTTCTTTTTTATAAATTCCGCTCCATGATCGCCCATCTTTGCGACGGGGAAGGCCCGAGCGCCACGGCCGAGGGCAACAAGATCCTCCAGGAAATGATCGCGGATCGGAAACTCAATGTCCGTTCCGACCAGCCTCTGCACAAGATCAAAGATGATCCCCGCGTCACGCGCGTCGGACGCTTTATCCGGCGTTGGAGCTTGGATGAATTACCGCAATTATTCAATGTCTTGAAAGGCGATATCAGTCTGGTCGGGCCGCGTCCGCACATGACCATGCAGACGGCAAAATACGAAGCGCACCACAAGAAAGTCCTGACCATCAAGCCCGGCATCACCGGACTGGCCCAGATTTCCGGCCGGAGCGACTTGTCCTTTGAAGACGAAGTCAAGCTGGATATTTATTATATTGAAAATTGGTCCCTGCTTCTGGATCTGTCCATCCTTCTGCGCACGCCCTTGGCCGTGATCCGCAAGCGCCAGGCCTTGTAATTTTTTTTATCTATGAAAGTCGCCCTCGTCCACGATCATCTGACCCAAGACGGCGGAGCGGAAAAAGTCCTGCGCGCTTTGGCGGATATTTTTCCCAACGCGCCAATTTATACTTTGCTCTGCGATCCCGAATTTGACCGGGTTTTTTCCGGCCGGACGATCGCCACGTCCATCATCCAGAAATTGCCCGGCGGCATTAAGCATTACCAATGGTATCTGCCTTTGATGCCGATGGCCGTGGAATTTTTTGATTTGCGCGCCTACGACCTGGTCATTTCCGATGCCAGCGCTTTTGCCAAGGGCGTCATCACCAGCCCCGAGACCCTCCATATCTGCTATTGCCATACGCCGACCCGCTATCTCTGGGACTATACTCATCAATACATCAACGAACTCCGCTTTAACCGCTATTTCAAAAAAATCATCTCTTTGACTTTGAATTACGTCCGCCTGTGGGACCGCCAGGCGGCGGACCGGCCGGATCTGTTTTTGGCCAATTCGGAGACGGTGCGCCGCCGGATCCGCAAATATTACCGCCGCGAGGCAACCGTCATCTATCCGCCCGTCAATGTCCGCCAATTTTCCCCGGCATCCGGGATCGGGAAATATTTTCTGGCCGGCGGCCGTCTGGCGCCGTACAAACGGCTGGATATCGTGGTGGAAGCTTTCAAGAAGTCGGACGAGCCATTAGTCATTTACGGCAGCGGCGTGGATGAGCCGCGCTTGAAAAAAATGGCTCTGGGCGCGAAAAATATTGAATTTACCGGCCGGGTGGACGATCGCCGCCTGGCCGAATTGTACCAAAACGCCCGCGCCTTCCTTTATCCGCAAGAAGAGGATTTCGGCATCACGGCCGTGGAGTCCATGGCCGCCGGCCGGCCCGTGATCGCGTATCGCCGGGGCGGAGCGCGGGAAACCGTGCTGGAAGGGCAGACCGGTATTTTTTTTGACGAACAGACCGCGGATGGCCTGGCCGCGGCTGTGGTCCGCTTCAAATCAATGGCTTTTAACGCGGCCGCGATCCGCGCGCAGGCGGAAAAATTTTCCGACGCGAATTTCCGGCAGGCGATCTCCGCTTACATAGAAAATGCCTACGCCCGCTGGCAAAAAAACGACCTTTCCTGATTTTATTTTATTCCGCGCAAAATAT
>PCSD01000119.1:225-5823 GCA_002771615.1 Candidatus Falkowbacteria bacterium CG23_combo_of_CG06-09_8_20_14_all_49_15 | reverse complement strand
CGCAAAATATTGCGCAACGACAATTTCCGCGCAAAATATTGCGCAACGACAATTTCCGCGCAAAATATTGCGCGGCTACAATTTCCTTCATATGATCATCGGTTTTGACGCTCGTCCCCTTCAAGATCGCTATTACAGCGGTGTGGCGGAATATACCGCCGCCTTGGCTCGCGCCTTATTGCAGCTTGACCGGACAAACAAATATATTTTTTTTTATAATTCCTTTTTATCTTCCGATTTCGGCTGGCCGGGCGCTGGTTATGCCAATGCCGGACAAATCCGCGGCCGCTGGCCGAACAAACTTTTGCATTATGGCCTCTGGCCCCTGCTCGGACGGCCCCGTTTGGACCGGAAAACCGGCGCGGATGTTTTTTTCGCGCCGCATATTAATTTTTTGCGCCTTTCCAAAAAAACCAAGCTCGTCCTGACTGTCCATGACCTGTCTTTTTGCCGTTTTCCGGAATTTTTTTCCCGTCGGCAGAATTTTTGGCACCGCGCCATCAATCTGCCGCGCTTGCTGGGGCGCGCGGACCGGATCGTAGCCATCAGCCAGAGCACCAAAAACGACTTGCGGGAATTATTCAATGTCCCGGAGCAAAAAATCCGCGTCATCTATTCCGGCCTTGATTATCCGCCGGATTCCCAGCCACCCGCCTCACGGGAAGATGATGACGGCTTCCGCCGCCGTTTGGGTTTGCCGAAAAAATATCTGCTTTATCTGGGCACGATTGAGCCGCGCAAGAACATCGCCAATCTGCTGGTCGCTTTCAATATTTTCCGCCAGCAAAGGGATGGCCGCGATTATGACCTGGTTTTGGCCGGCCGTTTCGGTTTCGGGAGCCAAAAAATCATTTCTGCCTGGCGCCGGAACCCGGCGCGCGACCGTATAAAATTTCTGGGTTATGTCCGGCCCGCGGACAAAGCCGGTCTTTACCGTTTGGCTGACTTGTTTGTTTATCCTTCCCGCTACGAAGGTTTCGGTTTTCCTCCTTTGGAAGCGATGGCGGCCGGCACGCCTGTGCTCACCAGCCCGAATTCCAGCCTGCCGGAAGTTTGCGGCGAGGCCGCCTGGTATGCCGATCCGGACAGCCCGGAAGATCTGGCCGCGGGTTTGACCGCGGTTTTGAGCGACCCGGGACTGGCATCAACCTTGCGGGCCAAAGGCTTTGCCCAAGCGGCAAGATTTTCCTGGTCCGTTGCCGCGTGTTCTTACCGGTCATTATTCCAAGAGGTGGCGGATTAAGGCGGCCTCTTTACAAAAACCGGAAAAATTGTTCAAGACTTGTCCGGCTCTTGTAGATAACTTTTATTGTCCGCGGCCATCGGACCGGATGGCAAGAATGCGCGATTGGCCGGACTTGCCTTAATCTTTTATTTTTCATCGCTATAATTAAAATAAAAATTTTTCAAGAGCTGATTTTTCCATAATTATTAAATTATTAAAATTTATATTTTACAGATAAAAAAATGTTTGCTAAAATGATGGCAAAATTGATGGCAAAATTAATAAATTTATTATATTTATATTTTTTAACATTCAAACTATGAACGAAAGCAAATCAATGCCTATGGCCGGAGACGAGAATAAGAGCGCGGACCGGCCGTCCATCGTTCCGTCCGGCTTTGACAAGATCATCAGCGCGATCATTTTCCTGGTTTTTTTTCTCTGTCCGGTTTTTTTTACCGGACAGACAGCTCAGGGTATTGGTTTTGAGAAAATGATTTTTTTCTATTTTCTCGTCCTGGTCGGAGTGGTGGCGTGGGTGATCAAAGGCGGGATTTCCGGTGAATTAAACCTGAAGCGCACTCCTCTGGATTGGCCCATCCTCCTGACGGTGGCGCTTTTCACCACTTCCACGATCATGTCCATCAACGGCAAAGACAGTTTGTTCGGGACTTACGGCTCGTCGGCAAAAAGCCTGGCGGCTTTGGTCGTCTTCGTTCTTTTCTATTATCTGGTGGTGAACAACATCAATGCCGCGCGCATCAAGCTGGTTTTTTGGGGGCTGGTCGCCAGCGCCCTGCTGATCATCCCGTATTCATTGCTCCAACTCCTGGATATTTACATCCTGCCCTTTAATTTTTCCCAAGCCCCGAATTTCAATCCGATCGGTTCATTTTCTTCGCTGGCGGCTTATATCTTGATGATTCTGCCCATCTTGGTTATTGGTGCCACGCAAGTGAGGGAGATGTATCCGAAAGCGAAGGCCAGTTTCGTGCTGGGCCTGAAAATCTTGGCGGGCGCCGTCTTGGCCAGCGGTTTTTTCGTATTGGCCATTATCAACGGCTTTGTTTTTTGGCCTGCCGCCATCATCAGCATGGTAGTCCTCCTGATGTTTTTCCTGTCCAAGATTATCAAGATTACGGCCGCCAACCTTTTTGTCGGCGTGGTCGGGGTATTCATTGCCGTGATGTTCCTTTTTGTACTGGGTAATTTCAATTTTTTGAACAATCAGCGCCTACCGGCGGAAATCGGCATCACCCGTTCCGCTTCCTGGCAGATTGCCAAGGAAAGCTTGAAAAAAGATCCGATTTTCGGTTCCGGTCCGGCCACGTTTTACTACAGTTTTACCAAATACAAGAATCAGGATTATAATAATTCGCCTTTGTGGAGCTGGCGCTTTGATTCCGCTACCGGTATGTTTTTTGAGGCTTTAGCCACGGTGGGCGCGGCCGGTACCTTGGCGCTGGCGGTGGTTCTGCTGGTGGTGCTGTCCCTGTCGTTTCTGGCCATCCTGAAAGTCCGGGAGAAAGACATGCAGCCGCTGGCTCTTGCGTTCTTTTCCAGCTTCTTGGCGGCTTTGATTCTGGCGATTTTTTACCCGTTCAATAATGTCTTGATCCTGGTCGCCGCGATCTTGACCATTCTGGCCGCCGCCGTCAGCGTCAATCTTTATCCGGAAAAATTTTCCGACTTGAAGTTGTCTTTCCGCGCTTCGCCGAAATTCGCTTTGGCCTTGGCCGCGATCATCGTCTGCCTGTCGGCCGGCATCGTGGTTTTATTCACGATGGGTTTCAAGCTCTACCTGGCCGATGTCTATGCCCGGCAGGCTCTGGCCGCTGAAAACATTGAAGGTAACATCGCCAAGCTGAACCAGGCCATTACTTTGGCGCCGTATCAAGATGCCTATTACATCGCCTTGGCCAACCAGTATATGTCCCTAGTCAACAAAGAAGCGACCAGCGAGAATCCGGACCAGGTGAAGATTCAGGAAAATTTGAGCCGGGCGATTGAAAACGGCAAAAAAAGCGTGGAATTGTCGCCTCAGAAAGCCGGCAACAACGAATCATTGGGTTTGATTTTTGAAAACGCTTCTTTTTACACCCGCGGCGCCTTGGAATGGGCGGAAACCTATTACCAGCAGGTTATGCAGATTGATCCGGCCAATCCGGTGCCGTATCTGCGCCTGGCCCTGATTAACATGGCTCGGTCAAATGCCGAGACTGATGAAGAGGAGAAGAAATTCTATATTGACGAAGCGATCAAGAAATATGACGAAGCCCTCGCGAAAAAGGCGGATTTGGGCAATGCCTATTACGGCAAGGCCGTGGCGAATGAGCGGAAAAACGACTATGATGCCGCAATTGAGGATATGAAGAAAGCCTTGCTGGTCGCCCAGGATAGCATTGATTACCGTTTTGAATTGGGCCGCATGCTTTTTAACCGCGGCGCGACCAAGCCGAACATCAGCCAGGAAGCGACGCGGGAAATTACGGTCAAAGAATTTGACGGCGCCAATGCCGAAGGCGAGGGGGAAAACGCGACCGGTTCAGACGCGGCGGTTTCGGTGCAAAAATCCGAACCGGTGGTGGCCGGCGGCGGGCGCAATGATGATATCAACCTGGCGGAACAGCTTTTCCTCGGGATCCTGCAGGCCAGTCCGAACCACGCGAACGCCTTATACAGCCTGGCGGTCATCTATCAGAAAGTCAACGAACTGGACAAAGCCAAATTGGCTGTTTCCCGGCTTTTGGAAGTCGTGCCGGAAGAAAATGTCAAAGAGATCATCAAACAGCAATTTCCGGGCATGTATTAGCCTCTCCTTATTTGAGAATAAAAAAAACCGGCGTCCGTTGCTTAACGGACGCCGGTTTGATTTGGGCCGTGCGTTTTTCAGCCGCCCTCATTTGTTCCGAACCTGTGAACAGTTTTCCACAGTGCGATTTAAAAAAAATTTTTCTTTGTCCCAAAAAGATTTTTTCCTGATTTTTTTATCCGCGGAAAAAAAATTTTTTCCGGATTCGGCCGCTGGGAAGAAAAAATCGCGCGTTGGCCGACACTTGACAGATCGCGGTCTTAGCCAAAACAATATATACTTGCCAGAATATCGTAATCGTATTTTAATAAATCATTAAGGATAATTTTACCCGTCTTTAAAAAAAATTTTTTTTGATTTTTTTTTCATGCGCGAATTAATTTTGTTTTAATTAATTAGGAATAAATTTTTTGTCTATGTAAATTTTATTTTAAAATTAGATAAAATTAATCATAAAAAATTAAACTGATTCTTCTCTTGACAAGCTGAGGGGAAAAAAGATACTATTGGGTAGTGATTTAATATTATTTTAATTAGGTGATAGGCGAGGGATGCCTGATTAAAAAAAAGAAATTTATGCTTGTCCGTTCACCCCGCGCAAACAATTATCAGGAAGAAAATCATTGTCTTGATATTTATCATATATCAAAACCGGCTCGCGCTTTTTAGCGTGAGTTTTTTGTTGTCTTTAAAGACTATGTCCGAGAACCCTTCCGTGTATGTCTGGCGTTGCGCCAAATGCACGAACCATTTCGCGAGTATCAGCAAATTGGACGGCTTGTTGAAGCTGGAGAAGAAATGCCCGAAATGCAAGTCGCAGAACGAGATCACCCTGACCAGCAAGGAAATATTCATCCGCTGCCAATTTTTTGATCCGCGGACTAATAATTACGGCCAGATCCAGGAAAATTTGCCCTATCCGCTGGAACCGGACGAATAGGATCAAGACGAGTCGGGAAATTTACAATCAATACGCCGATGGGCATCAACGTTTCAAAAGCAAACATCAACGCCCGGCAAATTAATATCTTTTCTTAAGATGTTTTGGTTGCGGGCGTTTTAATTTGCCAAGGTCGAGTCTTTTTTTCCGGTTGAGAAGGCCGGGGGGAAAGAAATTGACATAAGAAACGGTTGAAGCCTTGACCGGCGATCAGCCAAAATTAATTAATTATGGATAGTTTTTCCGGGCGTCAGCAGAAAAAATTAGCCGCGGATAAAGGTCGAGGCTAAAGCCTGAAGCAGAAGGAAAAACGGTCCAAAATCCCTTCAATGGGAATCAAAAAAATTATTATGAAGAAAGCGATTATTTTCGTGACCATTCTGGCTCTGTCCACGCTGACCATCATGCCGGCGCTGGCGGATTCCAACAATGGCATTTTCACCAGCCTGACCGCGGACACCAGCGGAGGCACCGCCCCGATCGTCAAAGCGAAATGGGAAGCCAATGAGGATAAATATACCGACGACTCCACCGCGGCCGGCGCGCAATTCAATCCGTCCGGCATTAAGGATGAGAACAAGACCATCGCCATCTGCGCGGTTGTCACCGATCCGGACGGCC
>PCSD01000119.1:0-147 GCA_002771615.1 Candidatus Falkowbacteria bacterium CG23_combo_of_CG06-09_8_20_14_all_49_15 | reverse complement strand
AAACCCAATCCGGGCTGGGTTGCGGCCAGCTTATGCAGGAAGACAAGATGACGAGATTGGACAAGATGGCCGGCATTAACCTGTTCTGCGACTCTGTCCGGAACAGCAACAACAACCTGCCGACCTTCAACACCGGCTATAACTACG
>PCSD01000064.1:0-1063 GCA_002771615.1 Candidatus Falkowbacteria bacterium CG23_combo_of_CG06-09_8_20_14_all_49_15 | reverse complement strand
CCATAGTTGACGGCCAGGACCGTGGTGGCGGTAAAGGTATCGGCCGCGGTCTGGACAAGGAGGCCGTTGGTATCGAAAGCGGCCAATTGATCTAATGTATTGTCATAGCCCTGGACATCGGTGCCGATGGACGAGGAAGCCAAAAGGCCCAGAGAGCCGGTGGCAATGTCTTCCCAGGAAGCGCCGTTGTAATAGATGAGGTTGCCTTTTGCTACTCCGCTTGTATCAACATCGTTCAAATTATTTAAATTGATGGCTGATCCATCCATACTACCCCAATATAAATTACCATTACCGTCTGTTTTCATGACTTGACCGCTGGAACCGGCATCAGCCGGTAAATAGAAAGTTAAATTAGAGCCTAAAGTAGAAGTAGAGCGCAAGGCGGTATAATAGCCATCATCATAGAGACGCAGGCCGGTTGAATAGGACAAAACCGGCTGGCCGCCCATATAGAAAGTGGAAGAGGCGGTATAGATGTCATCGGCGTAAAGGGAGCCGTGGATGTTCACGTTGTACGTATCCGAACTGGAAGTGCCGATGCCGACATGGCCGTTCGCGTTGACGAGCAGGATGTTCTGGTTGGTGGTGGTGGCGATCTGGAGCAAGTTGGTGGTGCTGTCGCTCGCGTTGACGGTCAGGCGGTAGTTGGGCGTGCTGGTGCCGATGCCGACGTTGCCGTTTGGCAAAATGGTCAATATCCGATTGCTGGCAAAAGTGCTGGAAGTGCCGATGCTGAAAGCGCCGGAAGCATTTTCCAGGCCCAGCCAGAAATCATCCGCGCTGTGGTCAAGGATCAGGCTGATGTTCGCCGCCTCATCATTGCCGATGGTCATTTCCGTGCCAGCGATGGCCGAACCCACGATCGTGAAAGCGCCGTCTGAAGCGACTTTGAAATCAACATAATTATCCGCGTCATAAGCCAAACGGAGCTGAGGGGAGCCGGAATCGGACAGGACAGTCAGTCGGCTGGACGGCGTGGTCGTGCCGATACCCAATCTATCGTTAGTGGAATCCCAGAACAGATTAGCCGAGGAGCCGAAAGCGCTTGTGCCCTGCCCGA
>PCSD01000034.1 GCA_002771615.1 Candidatus Falkowbacteria bacterium CG23_combo_of_CG06-09_8_20_14_all_49_15 | reverse complement strand
TTTGATCCCCAACTTGGACCTGGCCGCCTCCAACACCGCCATGTTCGTGCCTTGCTACGCGAGCACCAGCCCGGATAATTTAAGCACCACCATTGACGGCTGGACCACGGCCACCACCAGCTATGTAAAAGTCTATACGCCCGTGAGCGTGAGTGAAGTCGGCGAGAGCCAGCGCCACGCTGGCAAGTGGGACGAGGGGAAATATCGGCTTGCTTTGAATAACTATGACGCTTTGATTATCCAAGATAATTTTATTCGGATTGATGGCCTTCAAATCGCTGTTCCGCAAATTGACAGCTATTATGATAATCCCTTAGACGTTAATACTTTAAACAGTAATAATTATATAGTTATATCTGCCAATGTAATTAAGGGTGAAAATGGAGCAAGCGGCAATGGGCAGGTAGGTATAAATATCAATGACCAGTCCGCGATTGTTTTGTTGGATAACAATGTTATTTACGGAATCGGACAAAATAACGATAATTATAAAGGCATTGCGATTACAAATTGCTCCAACGCCCAAATCTATAATAATACGGTAAGCGGCGCTCAAGCTGGAATAAAAATAATAGCGGGCCTGGCCAGCGCGACAAACAATGTTTTGTTTGACAATATTTATGATTTTTTTGGTAACTTTTTAATTTTGGATCACAATGCTTCTGATGATGCCACTGGTACCAATGCCGTTGATCTTTCTCCGGCCCGTTTCGCCACCGAAGCCGCGGCTTGGAAAGCGGCGTTCGTAGATTACGAAAATTATGATTTCCGCGTCCGCGACATCTCCTCAGTGCTCTATGACGCCGGCGCGTCCATATCCCTGGTCACGGATGATATTATCGGCAATACCCGCCCCAAAGGCGACCATTATGACATCGGCGCCTTTGAATACGCCGGCCAACGGCCAAAATTCCGTTTGAGCCCGGGTTCAACTTTCAAATTGAAAGGATTTTTACAACTGAAGTAAACAAAGAAAAAAATAACAAGACAAATCTTTTTATTGTGAGCTTGAATGAGGGAAACTTGCCGCCTCGCACTCGCTCGCTTCCCCCGCATTGTCATCCCGAGCGTTAGCGAGGAATCCCTTAAACAACATTCTTGGGCAAAAAGCTTAATTACCAGGTACCGGACACCTGCGCGTCAAAATTATGTTAATAATAATTACATATATATCAGCATATATTATATCCAAAG
>PCSD01000088.1:5985-9597 GCA_002771615.1 Candidatus Falkowbacteria bacterium CG23_combo_of_CG06-09_8_20_14_all_49_15 | reverse complement strand
GCTGGTATTTTTTGTTTTGTTTCTGTCGCCATATTTATTTCAAAAATTTATCCGCTTGTTTTCCCTTAATTTCTTTTGCTTCCTTTTTCCGGCGAGACTCTATCGCCTTCAAATCTTCTTCCGGCTTTATCAGCTCCGGGCGGATGCCACGGTTCAGCAAGGCCTGTCTTGTCTCCTTGCTGTTTTTGACAACCTCCTGGTTCATCGCTTCTTTGCCGACAATATTCTGTTCTTTGATATTATGATCTGTCATAGCTAAAGCGAAATCCTTGGCCTTGAGTTCCACCTGGCTGTCAAAATCAGCTAATGACCTGCCAGACGGAATCTTCCTGATCTTTTTCAGCTGGCTGGCCGGGATGCCGCCATATAGCGCTTCAATATGTTTATTTTTGAAGGTCGCGAATTCAACCGACAACTTAATTCCTCGCGTATAAACCGTTGATTCAATCTTACTTTCCGTCTCCTTGAGTTTTGCCCTGGCTTCAAGCCGCTTATTTTCCGTTTCTCTTTGTTCCATCAGTTCTTGCTTTCTAGTCTGCGAAGCAAAATAAGTCTGAGCCAAAGCAATTTGCGGTTTTCTGGGGTCGCCGTTCTGGGCAATAAGATAACATGCGTACCTGGTAAGGAAATAATCCTCTTTCGGCCGGCCGCCGGTACTTTTTGCCGGCGCCGGCAAAAAGTGGTTATCCACAGGCTGACCGCTTATTTTACAGGCTTCTTTAGCCCTTTCTATGGCCTCGGAAAACTGCCGCCAGGTTGAATAGCCTAAGAGCGGCATTAGCTCTCTGGCCAGCCAAAATTCTATTGCTTCCTGGTCATTAGATACCTTTTTGATTAATTCTAAATCTTGATGAATTTGCGTAAGCGCTTGATCCATATTTTTTATTGATTAATTATCAATATTTGTTATAATACTATTAACAACACCCATCGCGCCTCTCTGGCCGTCCGGCCGCATGCGAACCCGATGGGTTTTTTTATTGGCAAAAAATTATAAATTAAAACCCATCTTCTTAAGATGTTCATCTACCTTGGCCGTGTATTCATCGACCTCTGCAGTAATTGTCGGCAGGTTCTCGGCATAGCGCTCGGCCAGTTCATTAACGCGTCCGGCTAACTGCTGTGAAAGCCGGTCCACTTCGCCCTCGATCGCGCGCTCAAGCGCGTCCATCCACTTACGCTCAACCACCAGTTCCTTGATCTCGGCCGGCTCAAGTTTGGGATACTTGGCGAGCACTTTCTTTTCCAACTCTTGCTCGGCTTCTTTAATCACTTGCTTGGCCTTTACTTCATCATCAAGCAACGCCTGATAATCAGCCAGCACCTTGGTTTCGTCTTGGTAATCGCTATCACCTTTGATCTCTTTCAGGCGCTTAGCCACTGCGGCCTTACTGATCTTGTCATTATCAATCACCTCCGAGAGCAGGCCTTCTTCGGAGCCGTGCTCTTCTTTGAGTTCTTCAAGTTGTGCCGCGATCTGTTCCAGCTTGGTACTCTGTTCATCGATCCGTTTCTTATCATCCGCGAAATAAGTATCAATGCAAAGCGACACCGGAATCAGCCGCCCCTCCAGTCCGACCAAGCCGGGTACGTCCTTCTTCTTGCCGTTTTTCCCTCTCTGTAATCTAATGATCTGGTTGCCGGTCTCCCAGCCTTCAGTCACGATGATATAGATATCGTCCTGCATAATTTCCGACCAGTAGGCCATCAGATGCTGGTAGATATCATACTTGTCAATCAGCTTCAGGTCAGCGCAGTCGGCCAGTAAACGGCTGCCGATGTCTTGAATCAGCATCTTCGGATGGTCTTTGTCTGACAATTCGCTTAACTGCTTGGCAGTGGCCTGGCGCCATTTATCAAAGGCAGACAGTACGCTCTTTCGGAAGCTGGCGAATTCATCGTGGCCGAGGATCGTTTTCTTTACCTCATCAACCGCCACCGCCAGTTCGCTATAACCATTTCTGGAATTAGCTTTGAAAAGTTTTTTATTTAGCCCCGGGCAGACCGCCCAATAGTCGGAAAACAGATCAATATCCGCGTTTGGTATCCCGCCCTTGAGGTGCGCTTCGATGTCCTGGATGTCTTCCGGCTCCTGCGTATCGATATAGCGCGGGATATTGAGGTTGTATTCGTTCTTCTCGATCTCCTCATTAGGAATAAAGCGGGCATACTTCGGTATCTCAAGCTGGCCCAAGAAGGTGTCCACGATCCGCTTGATATCACGCTCGCGCAAACGATTCTTATTGCCGTCCTTGATAAAATCCTTGGAGGCATCGATCATGAATATGCCCTTGCGTTCGGCCGCCGCTTCTTTGTCCAAAACAATAATACAGGCCGGAATGCCGGTGCCGTAAAACAAGTTAGCCGGCAAGCCGATGATGCCCTTGATATAGCCGCGCTTAATTATATTCTGCCTGATCGTCGCTTCCGTATTTCCCCGGAACAAAACGCCATGCGGCAAAATGATCGCGCCCTTGCCGGTGCTTTTGAGCGAATGCAGTAAATGCAAAAGAAAGGCGTAGTCGCCGTTCTTGGTCGGCGGTATGCCAAAGCCCTCGAAGCGTTCATATTCGTCTTTCTCAGGAGTAAAGCCGTTGCGCCAGGCCTTATAAGAAAAGGGCGGATTTGCTACGGCGTAATCGTAGGCCTTCAAACTTCCGTCCTGATTGATAAATAACGGATTGGACAAAGTGCTTTGGCCTTTCCGGATGTCTGCCGCCGGTTCGCCGTGCAGCCACATGTTAAGTATTGCCAAGTTGGCGGTAGTCGTTTCTTTTTCCTGGCCATAGATAGAAATCTCGCTCCGCGCTTCAGCGGCAACCTTGAGCAGTAAGGATCCTGAGCCGCAGGTCGGATCATAGACTGTATTGTTGCGGCCGGTTGCTGTGCTCGCACCGATCACTTTCGCGATTATCCGAGAAACTTCGGCCGGAGTATAGAACTGCCCTTTACTCTTGCCGGATTCAACCGCGAAATTTTTCATCAGATATTCGTAGGCATCGCCCAAGAGGTCATCGCCCTCAGCCTGGTTCTGGCTAAAATCCAGCTCCTCATTCTCAAAGATGGCGATCAAATTGGACAAGCGATCAACCATCTCCTTGCCCTTGCCGAGCTTTTCCTCGTCGTCAAAATCAACGCCATTGATAACGCCGGACAAGCTGGGATTCGCTTCGGCAATGGCGGCCAACAATTCATTGATCTTTTCGCTGATATCCGCTTTGCCTTTGAGCTTAACCAGGTCGTCAAAGCTTCCTCCCTCCGGCACTACTACCAATGCGTCCTTCTTGCCGGCGTACTTGTCGGAAACATAGCGTACAAATAAAAGAACCAGTACATAATCTTTGTACTGGGACGCATCCATGCCACCGCGCAGCTCATCGCAAGCCTGCCACAGCGATGAATATAATTGTGATTTCTTTATAATCATATGACAATAAAAATATAAAAATAGTGAGCACTAACTCACATTTACTTTACTACTTTTCACCCCTCAAAGTCAAGCTAAAGCTGGCCCAAAATGCAAGAAAAACAGCATCGTTAGTCAATACCTTTCTACCGTGAGGTTTTATGTAATCAAAACAACTACAACAAAAAACCGGAGCCATCCATGTC
>PCSD01000088.1:0-5916 GCA_002771615.1 Candidatus Falkowbacteria bacterium CG23_combo_of_CG06-09_8_20_14_all_49_15 | reverse complement strand
AGGAAAAAAATCTCAATACTCAACTCCCCTCTGTCAAGGAAGATACTTTTCTTCATAAAACTGCGGCAATTGGCAGGGCAGAAAATTCACGCAGTCATTGGGCGCTTTAATCTCAACCGCATTAATGCATTTGATCATCTCCTTGGGCCAAGTCTGACACTCTTCCAGACAAGTATCATAGGCATCGTTTAGATCGGCCGGGGTAGCATCCTCAGTATAAGCGGCGCAGTCTTTGTATCTTTGGCAGGCGTCACTGCATTTATCCGAAACCGTTTTAGGGGCCGGTTTCTCGGTTTCCTCTTGGCACAAGGCTTTCAGCGCTTGTAAAATATTGATAATTTTTTTCTCACTCTCGGCCATTTGTAAAATATATTCGTCTGGATCAATAATATCAGCATCATCAATGTCCGGCAAAGGCGGGACGTCCGAGGACAATTCCGGCATTTCGGATCCTGGCCGGCCCGCATCGGCGTCGGGGATCATTACGATATCATCCGGATCAATGTCCGGCAAAGGCGGGACATTATCCAGCCAATTTTTCTTTCGGCCGGCCAAATCCGCCAACTTTTTTTCAATTTCTTGAATTTTCTTATTCGCCTCTTTTTTATTATCACAGCTATCGCCGATAGACATTTGCAATTGTTCCGCCGCGGCCAATAAATCTTTTTGCTCCGCCAGAATATTTTCCGGTCCGTCCGATTTGTTTGGCTTTGGATCAGACAAACCGTCTTGGAAAAAGTAAGCGGCCGCGCCCAAAACCAGCACGGTCAAAGCGCCAATGATTGCTTTTTGTATGTTGCTCATATGTTTTAATCAACAAGGCCAGAGCTTGTTATTTTCAAAGCTAATCGGAATAAGGAAAGCTTGGGATCGGATGATGTGAGGAGCATGGTTGGCAACTTAATAATTGCTTTCAACTATAACTATAAACGGATCCGGTCTTGGATCATGGGCCAATGTTCATATGTTCAAAATCCGCCTTGTGGACAGCTTCATGTAGCGGATTTTACATCCGCGAAGATGTCCTGAGTGTTGCTTGAACGCACGGAAGCTTAATTTTGAGTGGAACACCCTCGAACGGATGATACTTGGCTGGAAGTATAATTTAGAGCAAATCATTTGCTCGAAATTACAAACTTAAAGCGATAATTCAAGTTGCCAGCATTAAAACAATAGCTATCTGATTGCGCCAGAATAGCTTATTGCTCTCACGATATCCCAATCTAAAGCTGAACTAGGATTATATTTATAAATATTCTTAAAAATCTTGATTCCTGCCGTTTCTGAACCCATATTCCTATTATCAGGCCTTAAACCATAAGCAATTACCGTAACGGCGGCATTATCATTTGGATTATCCATATTAGCTTCACGCAAATAGATTGTCTTGAATTCTTCTTTCGCCCTTGCTTCGGCAGATGAACTGGTTTCTCCTGGCCAGCGGCCATTGCCGATAGCAATGCAATCTTTCCACTCAGACTGCGTTGTCGGCAATTTGCCGAACGCTTTTTTATATGAATTAACTACTCCTGCTCTCTCGCCAGCGCCAAGTTTTCTAGTTGTAATGGTTCCATATACTATAAAATTATTTATGGCATAAATATTGTTTATAGTTAGGCTGTTTATCCCTTCTTTTATTTCTGGGATGTAGTTGCTCATGCCAAAGGTTTGCTGATCAGAATCCTTTTCTACATTATTGTGAATCAAAATCGTATTCAAGTCAGTTCCGCTGATAAAAACAACATTTGCGTCATCTACGATTTGCAGAATCTGCTTTTCTCGGTCGCTTAAAGTTGAATTATTATCTTGTTCCACAGAGGTGCCGCTTTCATCTACTTCTTTTATAATCCCAAAGTCAGTTAAATGGTCGACATCAACCACTATACTGTTGCCTATTATTGAACCGCCATTTCCTGCCATCTCCCACTTGCCAGTGCTTTTGTTATAATAATACACTTTAAGATTGCTTTTATCGGTTATAGCACTGACATCAAAAGTTAATGTTATCGGACCCGCAAACTCACTGACGTTTTTATCTTCAAACGAAATATCAATACTAAACACATCATAACCGATTAAAAATCTTCCCCCTCTGGCAGTGGTGCTTTTTTGAAAAGTCGAGGCTTCTTGACTGGTAATATTGACTTTAATATCTCTACTGGTTGAAGAGCCGACAATGCTCTTAATCACGTCTTTTTTAATATCAATTTTTACTTCTTTTACTTCTGCTATTGCACTTGAATCTAACTTGATTGATTGAGTATCTTCTGCTTCGTCAACAGAAGTAATAGTCGCTTCTACCTCAATTTTTTCTACAAAACCGCTATCATTTTTTGTGGTAGTGGTTTCGCTGGTAACTTCTGTGCCATCTGCTGTTGTTAAATATGATTGGCTAGTTGTAATATTATCATCTTGAATAGTGCTTGGCGGGTTATAACTGCCGCCTCCGCCACCTCCGGATGACTGCTCAGTGCAAGTGGCGCCGGAACCGGAGCCCGAAAGCGTATAGCCGGAATTACAGCTGGCCGCACCGCAAGTTGGATAAGTATTATAAGTAGCGGCTCCTGTAAGGCTTGAGCATAAATTGCTGCAGCTTGTCGCTTCAAGCGGTCGTATCGTATAATTACCGCTGGCGGTTGGCAGGGTGTTGGAGCTGGTGCCTGGAGTAGTATTTACAATACAACTTTCCATTGCTCCGCTTTCCAGTATTACTATCGTACCTACGCTGGCATTTGATGAACCAACAATAAAAGAGCTTCCTGGATTAGTCACGGTAAAAACACCGCTTGATAAATCAAAACTCTCGCAAGACGAACTGGCAAACACCGTCATATTGGTCGTGCCTGACCCAAGCGTGACATTTGATACTTCAGTATCTTCGCTGAAAACCAAGTCACTGGTGGCGGCAATAGCTGGGATTGCAATGACAAACAATAATAATACTAATAATTCTTTAGTATATTTCATAATCTTTATTATTCACAAGAAGTTTGAGAACAAGATAAAGTGCCGTCCAAAATGGTGCAATAACTCCAGCCAGCACCATCGCTATCACGTAATTTAAGACAAGCGCCTTTATCACTCGATGAACCGCCTATTTGAACGGTACTAGTTGACGTATCACCACCAAAAACTTGAAGCTTTGCTTCTGGCGTGGTCGTTCCTATGCCCACATTTGCATTAAAAGATAGAATATTATTATCAAACTCACCGTAAATCAAAGTTGAAGTAGCGCTTGTGTCAGAGTTTGTGATATAGAGCTGATTAGAACCCGTTGCATTCATGCCTGCTTCTTTGCCCAGAAATACATTACCGCTTCCCGTGCTATTCATACCTGCACCATTGCCTATCGCGGTATTGTTATCACCAATTACGTTTTCTTTAAGTGCCTGGGAGCCGATTCCTGTATTTGAATTTCCGCTTGTATTAAACGTTAAAGAATTTGCGCCAAAGGCAGTATTATAAGAACCGCTTGTATTATATCTTAACGAATATCTGCCATAAGCTGAATTCCATGATCCGCTACTAAGCTCTAATAAAGAAAAAAATCCCGTCCCAGTATTATATTCGCCCAAAATAGAACTAATAGAAGAAGTGCCAGCGCCGGCAATAAAAAAATTTTCTAAAGTGGTTGAAGCCACAGCTAAATTTACTCCATTATATCTATATGAATCACCATTGCTAATATTTATATCTCCATTTACGTCAAGCTTATACTGCGGGGTTGTAGTACCAACACCAAAATTTCCAGAATTAATATATGAATCTTGATTAGCGCTCAATTTAACAACAATTTCAGAATTTACCCCGTCAGCTTCAAAAATATTAAAATTCTTCGCTCCGTCTGTGTATGTAAAAGGAAAAAGATCAAAATGCGCCTCAGCACTTGATGCTATGTCATAATAATTTACTGCTAAACGTCGTGTTGTTTCCATCCCTCCTAAAATAATTTGCGGTTGAATGACTCCACTTAAATAAATATTACCTTGATAAATATGAAGAGAATCTTGCGGAGTTGTAGTGCCAATGCCAACTCGATCATTGATCGGGTCAACAAAAAATGTACCATTATCAATCGTGGTTGTACCGCTTACAGTCAGAGTTCCAGAGGTAGTAATATTATTATTTATAGTCGTAAATGGTGAAAGCAATGGCCCGATTTGGAGTTCGCCAACCATCTGGATTATGCTATCTGAATAAGCTCCCAATAATCCGTTGCCCTCAAACTTAAAAGCTCCGTCACGGCCGACTGTAAAAACAGTATCTGGCCCCACAATAGCATAACTGGAGCTGGTCGCATTGCCAAATGTCAAATAATGGATTGTTGTGGAAGATAATGTAGCGCTTCCTGTTACGGTTAAGGTGCCGTCTGTAGTAATATTCGTACCGATTGTGGTGGCGCTGGCTATTCCCGCTACAATTAACACCGTAATAACCGTTGCTAAAAAAGCTTGAGGCAGCTGCTTGTTGAAGTTTATAAATCTCATATTTTTTTGATAATGGCAAAATTAAATATGCCTTTATGTTGCTACTTATTTTATAATTTTATTATAACCAATTAAGTTCCATTGTCAATCCCTAGAAATACTGAACTGTTTCGGGCGATAGACTAAGGAAATTTATTTAATAAATGATCGGGTGAATTTGAACGGTGCCTTGAGCCCGGTGCTGGTGTGAATCCGCTTGGTATTGTAATATCTCATCCGTTTAGCAATAAACTTTTCCAGTTCTTTAAAGCTTTTAATCTCATTAAATTCGTCTTGGCAATCTTCTTTCAATCTTCCGAAGAAAGATTCTTGTCCGGGGTTCTCAGTCGGAGTGCCAGGGGTGGAATAGGACAGGATCATGTTCGATTTGAGAACACGATCGGTATATTCGTAGCTTGTGTATTGACTGCCCTGATCAGAGTGGCAAAGCAATTTATCAGGAATTTTTTTAATCAATTTCCTGATTGACTGCTTGGCCATTTCCAGTGAATCGATGACCAATTTAGCCTCCATGGTAAGTCCTAGGGCAAAGCCGTAGACCATCTGTCCAAAGATATCCTTGTGCACTGCCAGATAAGCTTTGTCCTTACCATTGTTGTAGCGAATTTCAGTGATATCGGAGCTGACTGCCTGGATTGGTTCCGTGATCGCGGTACGTATGAGCAAATTCACTCGGTCAGACAACGCAATCAGGATTTCCTGAATAACGCTTCGCTTCGTTTTCTTGTTTTTGCGCTTGAGCGACAGGCTCCACAGCCTGAGAAGCCTAGCCAAGGCATCGCGGCCGACATAAACTTTGTGATCTTCCCATAACGCCGCTTTGATGCGTTCCACGCCGTAACGGCAGTCGTCTTTGATCACTTTTTCAACCAGCTTTTTCAAATAATCGTATTTGGCAGCGAAACTATCGTCTGGATGGCGGTGGTTGTAGTAGGTATTCTTGGACAAACCGCACAAAATGCAAATCCGGCTGATAGAAAACAATCCCAAAGCGACTTGCTCTCGGGCAAAGCGCACTATGGCGTGTTTCGGGATTCGTAGAAATCTGAAAAATTTTTTAGCACATTCAATTCCACTTCTTTCTTGCCGAGCATCTGTTCCAATCTGGCTACCTTTGATTTCAATCCGGATATTTCCGAATCAGGCGAGGTTTCAAATGATTTGGGGCCATGAGCCAGGAGTTGAGAACGCCAAGAAGAGAGCACATTAACCGATATTCCGTATTTTCTAGAAATCTCTGACATATTCTCGGCTCTGAGCGCCTCTAGGGCGCGATCAAACTTAAATTGGGGCGTATACTGCCTGCGGTTTTTCTTGATTGGACTAGACATAGAAAATTTGAATTTAGATTTTACATTTTCATTTTATCATAATGCCCATAAGAATGTAAAACCTGAATTGTTAGTTTTCCTTAGCCTACCAGTTCAGT
>PCSD01000062.1 GCA_002771615.1 Candidatus Falkowbacteria bacterium CG23_combo_of_CG06-09_8_20_14_all_49_15 | reverse complement strand
ATGGAATTTAGATTCAACCACCGAAATGGCTATAATTTACCGAACCTTATTGAAAAAATACTAACTAAGTATTAGCGGTGCTATACAAGCCCCTTTATTTTTTGTTTAACCATGACTGGCTTTTTTGGCTGATCGGCTGGGCTAACAAGTGGACAGGAATAATTGAATCAGTATTCCTGGTCTATCCGGCCACGCCGAAATATGCTCGGCACTATTTTTACGAGCATATGATCGTCCGCCACGCCTGGCGGCCTGGCCCGTCCGGCCTGCTCTGGCAGAATGGCAAGCTGATTGTCATGTTTGCCATTTCCGCCTCAAACGGGCAATTCCGGGACCCGGCCAACCGCGACCACCTGCGGCAGGTTGTTTGGCGGATGGAAAAGATCCGCCAGCTTTTCCGCGCGCAAAGAAAGACTTTTGCCGGCATCCTGCCGGGCATTATCTTTCAGAACAAAATCAGCGCGGAGGCGCCGGAAGCGGATCTGACCGCCGTGGCTGTTGCCCAGGCGATCCGGCTGGTCAAGGAGGAAGAGAAGCTGGATCCGGGCACGCCCATCGTGGTGCTGGGCGGAAAAGGCTTTATCGGCCGGCGGGTAGTGAATATCCTGGGCCAACAAAACGTTTTTTCCGTTGACCTGCAGGACAGCTGGCCGGAATTGACCGGCCGGATCTTGGTGGTGAACATCACCACTAACCAGGCCTTGAAAAAACACCTGCCCCGGCTTAAGAACGCAGTCGTGGTAAACGAAATTTACCCGGAGCCGGACGAAGACACCCTGGCCGGACTGCGGGCGAACCATTCGCTCTGCTACCACGTGGTCGGGGTCAAGGCCAAAGCTTGGCCGAAATTCCCGGCGGCCTACCGCGGCGGCATTCCCTGCTGTGCCGCCTGGCCAACAAAAAAAATAAAAATAATTATAAAAAAAATGGACATTAACAATTAACCATAAGGAGGAAAAAATGAACAGAATTGTATTGGATCTTGAGTACCAGCCCAATGGGCTGACTTACCACACCTGCTTATGGTTGGTAAGTTTTTGGGCCATGGTTTCTAATTTGGCGCGGGCGGCGGTGAAAAAATTGTTGTCCAGAAAAACAAACTTTCGCCGCATTTTATGGGAAATGGGGAGGAACCCCAAGCACTTTTCCAGTTTTTTTGTGGACAAATTCAGCCGTTACAATCACCAAGCCAAATGGGGGGCGGCTGGCTGGCAATCGCTTGATGTATTTTATAATTATTTCGAAAGCGTCAAGCCACGCCTCAATGGCAATTTGGAAAGTCGCCTGACGACATTCTGGATTGAAAGAATGGATAACCGTCAGGCAGTAACAAACCGCCTGAAAATCGTAACGGAAATATTGGCGGAAAGTTTTGATCGTTTCGCCGACCAAGCAGAAATCCGAATTTTATCCGTCGCGTCCGGTTCTGCGCAGGCGGTAATTCAAGCCATTGAAAAAAGGCAGTGCTTAGCGGAAAAAATCAAAGCGATTTTGGTGGATATCGATCCGACCGCTATTGCAAACGCCGAAACAGCCGTCAAAAAAGCAGGATTAGAAAAAAATTTTACTTTTATTTCCGGCTCGACAAAAATTTTGGACGGGCTGTGCGGCCAATTACAACCGCACATAATCGAGATGGTCGGTTTTCTTGACTACCGGCCGAAACCGCAAGCGGAAAAATTAATTAACCGTTTGCGTCGTTGCCTAGGTCAGGATGGAATATTACTGACCTGCAACATAGCGCCCAATCCGGAAAAAATTTTTTTGGACTGGGTTCTGCTCTGGCCAATGATTTATCGAACCGAAGAAGAATTCACCGGCTTACTCATAGCCGGCGGATTTGAAAAAGAAAAAATTAAAATATTGGCCGAGCCGCATGGCATTCACAATATCGGCATCTGCCAAAAATAAACTTGCCTGTGGCGGCGTACTTGTTGCGCCGCCATTTTTGTTTATAGCGGACATATGTTATAATAAATTTATAATAAAAAAATGTTTTCTTGAAAATATGCAACAATTTTTAGCCCTTGATGCCCTGATAACTGGATTCATTACTTTCGCGTTCGGCCTGATGATTATCGTAAAAAATCCCAAAAATATTATCAATATTACCGGCTTCTTTCTTACTTCGGCCACGGCCTTATGGTGCTTTGGATATTGGCGCTGGCTGTTAATATATAACGATGCGGACCAGGCATTGTTTTGGGTAAGAATTCTGTCCCTCGGCTCCACGCTTATTCCGCTGTCCTACTTCCATTGGATTGTATCCCTATTGGGCCTCAACCGAACCAAAAGAAAAATAATCTTGTCTGCCTACGCGATCACAGGCGCTGTTTTGTTTTTTTCTTTTTCGCCTCTTTATATTAAAACTGTTTCCCCAATAGCTGAATTTGCTTTCTGGCCAAAACCAGGCATTGTATATACAGCCTATCTTTTTTTTATTTATATTGGCCTTGTCTTTTACGGACTTTTTTTACTGGTAAAAAATTTCAAGCAGACAAGCGGTATTAGACGAATCCAAATTAAATATGTCCTACTTGGCTCCATTTTCGGTTTTGGCGGCGGCGCCACCAATTTTTTTTATTGGTATGATATTAATTTTCCGCCCTTAGGCAATGTGCTGGTTATCCTTTATCCGGTCATTTTTTCTTACGCCATCATCCGCTACCGGCTGATGGATATCCGCATCGTGGCGCGCAAGATTTTCATCTATTGCGGCCTGGCGGCTTTCACCTATGGCATGTTCTATCTGGTCTTGGCCGCCTACCAGCGCTACCTGGACGACATCTTCAGCCCCAGCGGCTACCTGGCCGGACTGATCATCGCGCCGCTCTTCGTCGCCGCGCTCTATGGCGTGAAAAAAATTTTCCAGACCGCGGCCAACCGGTATTTTTTCGCTTCCTTATATAATTACCAGGAAACGATCAACAAGCTCACCGACGAGCTGAGCAACTACCTGGAGCTGGACAAAATTACGGATCTGATCGTCGCGACCATCAAAAAAACCATGCGCCTGAACCGGGCCGGTGTCCTGCTCGCGGACGCGGGCCAGAATCCGACCCGCTACCAGATCGCCAAAATCACCGGCTTCAACCGCCAAAACGGCATCTCCCTGGTGCAGGATAATTTCCTGACTGAATTCCTGACCAAAAATCCCCGCCCCCTGGTTCTGGACGAGCTCAGCCTGCTGGCGAAAGACGCAAAAACCCTGGACGACCGGCTGAATCTGGAAAAACTCAAGAAACAGATGGAAAAAATCGAGGCCTCGCTCTGCCTGCCGCTCATGGGCGAGCGGCGACTGATTGGGCTGATCGTCCTGGGCGGGAAAATTTCCGGCGACGGATACACGCAGGAAGATCTGGAATTATTGAATACCATGTCCAAACAGGCCGGCATCGCCGTGGAGAACGGCCGCCTGTACCGCCAGGTGCGGGAACTGAACGAAAATTTATACGGACAAGTAGAGGAAAAGACCAGGGATATCAAAGAAAAGAGCCGCCATTTGGAAAAACTTTTGAATATGAAAAACGATTTCCTGCGCGTCGTCAACCACCAGCTTAACACGCCTTTGTCCGTCATGAAAGGCTATTATTCGCTGATGGAAGAAGGAACTTTTCCGCCGGCCAAAGCCCTGCCCTTTGTCAAGGCCGGAATGGAGCGGATCAGCGCCACTGTCGCGGATTTCTGGCAGGCCTATGAGCTGGAAGGCGAAAAAATGGCCATGGAGCCGGGCGCCGTGGACATTGCCGGCCTGATCGAAAAACTCCTGCCGGAAAAAAAACAGCTCAAGCTGGCCCAGGATAGACAGCTTTCAATCGTGTTCCAAAAACCGGCCGGCGCGGCGCCCAAAGCCTGGTGCGACGAGAAGAAAATCACCCATGTCATTTCCAACCTGTTGGATAACGCGGTGTTTTATACGCGCGCCGGTCAAATCACCGTCAGCCTCGCGGTTCTAAAAAAAGGCTGGCTCAAAATCAGCGTTCGCGATACGGGCGCCGGCATCACGGCTGAAGACCGCCCGAAAATGTTCCAAAAATTCTCCCGCGGCCGCCGCGCCACTGATTTTAAGCCGGACGGTTCCGGCCTCGGCCTCTTCATCGCCAAAAAAATCGTTGAGAGCAATGGCGGGGAAATTTCCTTCCAAAGCCGCGGCGCGAACCAAGGCACAACCTTCTCTTTCACCCTGCCCATTTACCGCGGGCAGGCAGATAGCCGCGCGAACGCGAGCAATTCCGCTCGCGATAAGATCGTCATTTTTTATGATAATATATAAATCCTATGCCAGCGGACGAAACTAGGCGGCCGGCCGGCCGCCGCGTCCTCCTGATTGAAGACGAGCCGGATCTGGAGCGGATCTATGCAGATTTTTTCCGCCAGCAAGGCTGGACAGTGGATGCGACGAACGACATCGCCGAGGCTCTGCGCCTGACCGCGGACAACAAGCCGGACGCGGTGCTTTTGGACATCATTATTCCCAAGCCGGACAACACGGTCGCGGAACAAGGCTGGGAATATCTGGCCGCGGTGAAAAAAAACCTCCGCCTGAAGAAAACGCCGGTCATCGTCTTCACCAATCTGGACACTCTGGCGGACCGGGAAAAATCCGAGCGGCTGGGCGCGGCCGGCTTCATCTTCAAGCGGGACAGCACGCCACGCGAGGTTCTCGCGGCCCTGGAAAAAGTCATCCAATTCGCCCGGTCCGGCCGTAATAAAAAATAAGCCAAACGGAAAAATCTTTTCCCGGCGCGGCGTTGTTTTGTTTTTTCATTAATTTCTTGCTAGAAACAATTTAATCAGAAAAAATATGCGTTTTCACCTGCTGACGATTTTCCCGTCAATTTTTGACTCCTATTTCAACGAGTCCATCATCAAACGAGCCGGCGCCAATGGCCTGATCAGCATCCAAACCCATAATCTGCGCGATTGGGCAACGGGCAAACACCGCAGTGTGGACGACTCGCCGTACGGCGGCGGAGCCGGCATGATTATGCGCGCGGACATCATCTACCAAGCCTGGAAATCGATCACTAACGGCCAGAATCCGATCTCCAGTCCAGGCCAAGACGGAAAAAAAATAAACGGGCAGAAAGGGATGCGCAAAAATTTAAAATCCAAAACAATCCTTTTTTCCGCCAAAGGCAGGCCCTGGACTCAAACCTTGGCCAGACAATATGCCGAATTGGATAATATCATTATGGTCTGCGGCCGCTACGAAGGGATTGACGAGCGGGTGAACAGATTCGCGGATGAGGAAATATCCATCGGCCCCTATGTCCTGACCGGCGGCGAACTGCCGGCCATGATCGTTGTTGATTCCATCGCCCGCTTAATCCCCGGCGTGCTGGGCAATCAAGAATCCCTGGCGGAAGAAAGTTATAATAATAAAATTGGAAATTGTGAATTGAAAACTGTGAATTATTATGAATATCCCCAATTCACCCGCCCCGAAGTCCTGGAAATCTGCGGTAAAAAATGCCGCGTGCCCAAAATCCTTTTATCCGGAGATCATAAAAAAATTGCGGATTGGCGGAAAAATAAAGTTAGAAGTAAAAAGTAGAAAATAAAAAATTGACATCTGAAATTTTTCGTACTGCACTTTATATAAACAAAAACAATT
Source organism: Candidatus Falkowbacteria bacterium CG23_combo_of_CG06-09_8_20_14_all_49_15 (assembly GCA_002771615.1). GTDB lineage: Bacteria > Patescibacteriota > Patescibacteriia > Patescibacteriales > UM-FILTER-48-10 > UM-FILTER-48-10. The sequence continues at coordinate 399 of PCSD01000062.1, read as the reverse complement.
ATGCCGAAAAAAAATAAAACAATCAAAGATCTTTCTGTCGCAATGATTAATGGGTTTGATAATATTGAACGGAAACTGGGAAAAATGGAAACAAAGGAAGAATTGCGCGGTTTTAAAAACGACGTAATAACCGTGATTGATGGTTTGGAAAATAATGTCAATGATTTTCAGGCCGAGCGGGCGTTAGACCAGACCGCTCATGACCGGATGGCGAAATATGTCCAAAGCGCATGACAAGAGATTAACTCGCGTAAAATTGCGAACCGGCATTAGGAATAAATAAAATATTTTTTTAAAATAAGCCAAAAAAATACCAAAAAACGCCAAACAATGTGAAAATTTTATGATAATGTCCTACTAGCGTCATATAGAAATGTCCTATCTGATGTGTTAGGGTGT
>PCSD01000036.1 GCA_002771615.1 Candidatus Falkowbacteria bacterium CG23_combo_of_CG06-09_8_20_14_all_49_15 | reverse complement strand
TGCGGTTTTCAAGCTTTCCCTCAAGGAAACCTCGGAGCAAGCTCACGAGGAATATCTACGATTAAAAATTATTTAAATAATCTCCTACTAATTTTGAATAATCTTTTTTGCCATAATTTTATTTTATTATATCATCAACACCCACTTCAAGCGCTTTGGCGATCTTGGTTAGTGTATCAATGGTTGGGTTTGTATTAACGCCATTTTCAACTTTCACAATGGTGTTCAGCGACAAATCGGCAAGGCGAGCAATCTTTTCGAGAGATAGCCCCTTTTTCGCCCGCAGTTTCTTTAAGTTTTGCGCAATTTTATTGTTTGACATATCTTTTCTAATTGTATTACATTGTAGTATATAGAATATAATATAAGGGTTTCTTTTTTGATACTATAATAATAACGAATTTAAACAATTTTGTAAATGAATCTTTGGCGACGCATTTTGCCAAAAAAAATAGCCTCCCATTGCATTGAGGCTATGTCAGTTTTCACAAAAAGTGAAAATTGGCGGAAGGGGTGGGATTTGAACCCACGAGGAGCTTTCACCCCTACACGATTTCGAGTCGTGCGCTTTCAACCGCTCAGCCACCCTTCCTGGTATATTTTAATGTCTAAGTTTTGTTCTGGACGCTGCTCAAGCCACCCGCGCGAAATCAAAAAAATCTTGCTGACCATGGCTTGGCCTGTTTATTCCGCGATAAAAAAATCCCTGAATGTGGCCATCAATCAGACGGCCAACGACCTGATCTCGGCCGCGCTCAGATTCCGCCACTGCCCCTCCGGCAATCCGCCCAGAGCCAGCGCGCCGATCGCCACCCGCCTGATATCCTTGACCGGATAGCCGATCTTCTGGAACAGCCGGCGGATCTGCCGCTTTTTGCCTTCAGCGAGCATGATCTCAAAATAACCGGGCGCCAAGCGCCGGCCGCTTTTAATCCGGGCGACGCCATCGCCGGCGCCGATATCAAGGCCGGCGCGCAAGCGGCCGATCACTTGTTCTTCGGGGCAGAGCGGCGCCCGCGCCGGATAGAGCTTGACCAGATATTTTTTTTCATGGGCGAAGCGGGGATGGGTCAAACGGACAGTCAGATCGCCGTCATTGGTCAAAAGCACCAAGCCCCGGCTCTCTTTGTCCAGCCGGCCGGCCGCGAACAGCCTCTGGGGTTGCTTGAGCAGGGAAAAAATATTCTTTTCCCCGGGAAAATTCCGGTTCGTGCAAGTATAGCCCTTCGGCTTATTCAATATAATATAGATCTTTTTTTCTGACAATATTACCCGCCGGCCGTCAAAAAAAACCTTGTTTCCCTCGCGCACCCCGTCGCCAAGCTCGGCGGTTCGGCCGTTCACGGCCACGCGGCCGTCCCGGATGTGCTTCTCGGCCTGCCGGCGGGAGCAAAGCCCGGCTTGGGCCAGATATTTTTGGAGGATCATGTCCATAAATTAAAAATAATTTTTCGGCTTCCGCCGGGCGTAAAATTTATTGAAAGTTTCTTCCGCCAAATAAGAGCCGTCCGCGGCCACGCGATTTTTCAGGGCTTTGACCAATAAATAAAATCGCTCAAGCTGTTTGAATTTTTGATTATGTTCATAAAGGCGCAGGATCTTTTGCTCTCGGCTGTCCACCGCGGACAAAAAATCATCCAGCGATATTTTCGGCCTGAGCAAAGGCACCCGCCTGGCCAAGGAACCGCAAGCTACGATTTCCGGAAAAATATAACCGAGAAAATACAAGATCGCCCGCGCTTCATTGGCTTGCGCCCAAGAACAGCTTTTATCCGCGATCAGCCGCTGATAAAGCCGCCACCACTTTTCAATTTCCGCGGCTAAACGATTGTTGTCCAAAAGATAGGTATATTTTATTAAGCGCTGCATATGGTTTTCCTGGCTGTGTCAATCGTGATGATCTGCCCATTTTTGAATTTTCGGCGCGCGCCGGCCGCGCCCAGAATCAGCGGCTTCCGGTATTCGCGGGCGATGATCGCGGCATGCGCAAGCGGGCTGCCGACTTCAGCCACGATCGCGGAAATTTTGTTTACATACAGAACAATATCCGGATTGGTATTGCGGACAATGATAATCTCTTGATCTTGAATGCGCGCGTAATCGCCGGGGTAATTGATTATCCGCACGCGACCGCTGATTTTCATTTTGATTTGCCGGCCGCGCGCGCTTGCGCCGAGCCGATAAGAAATATGATCAGCCAAAACAGCAGGGATAAATCATTTTTGAAATATGGCACATCAACCAAGCCATGGACAATAATAACCACCAGCGCCCCCAATAAACCAAGTTTAAGATATTTATCTTGGCCGGAGGCCAAATTTGTAATTTGTAATTTAAAAGTTGAGATCTTATCGGACATCGGATAACGGATATCGGCTATTAAAACCTTGATACTCTTCACCATTATCCAGATAAATAATAACAGTCCCGCCAATCCTAATTCAGTCCAGAAGTTTAAAAAAATATTATGCGGATAAAGATAGACTTCCACCGGCTGCCAATGCTCGGCTTTGTAGCGGTCGTCAAAAATCACAATCTTGCGGCGGAAATCCGGATCCTGGTCTTTATTGAAAAAAATACCGGCCTGATGAAAAGGCGCGACCGCGGACTGATAGCCGCCTAAGCCCGCGCCCAGGGCGAAATTAGCGGGCGAAGCTGTCAGCATCTCCCAGGTTTCGCGCCATTGCTGTTTGCGGATCTCGCCGGACAGATCGCGCAAAGTTATTTTTTCCAGCGCATAATTTCGGGCCGGCCCGTAAGACAACAGGCCGAAGCCGACAAGCGCGACCGCGGCCAAAGTTATCCATCGCCACTTTTTACTGGTCAACAGCCCGATAACCAACAAACCTGCGAGCATGCCGATTATCGCTCCTTCGGAGCGCGCGAAAAATATCGCCATTAATGATAACACTATTGTGATGGCAACAATAATCCACTTTGCGTTATTTTGGGCGTCAGCGAGGAATCCCTTGATCCCGGCAATGTCCAAGGGATTTCTCGCCCGCGTTGCGACTCGGGTTCGGAATGGCAAAAGGGCCGGAAGCCGCCCAAATAAAATTAACACCAACGGCCCCAAATACAAACCGATCGCGTTGGGATAGGGATAAGGCCCCGTAACCCGCGGCCAGAATTCCGGCACCCAAGCGGCGTTAAAAAGTTTTTGCGCGACGGCAAGGCCGGAAACAGCCAGAGCGGAAAAAACAAGCGCCCAAAAAAATATCCGGCGTCCTGGACCGTTTTGCTCGGACGCGCCCGGGGAAAAACGCTCGGACCAATTGAGCAAGAAAAAAAATATGAGCGGTTCCAAAAAATAAGCTTTGCCCGCCCCGAGCGCGGCCGGTTGGATGCCGGCCGCCAGCAGGGCCGTGGCGCCGAACCCCAAAAACAGGATAATCTCCCGGCCGAAAATTATCCGGCGCCAGAATTGCCAAGTGAGCGCAAGCGGACAGGCGCTGATCTTCCCCGCCCATTTCCGTTCGGCCAGATTCGTGCTCCAAGCGAGGATCGCGGTCCAGATCAAGCCGGAGAGAATGGTCCAAGGCACGCCCAAGAAGCTGAACCGGATCTCATAGAAAGGCAAAGCAAAAATAATCAAGCCCAAGGCCCAGTCCAGACGGCGCCGGGCGAGCCAGAAATATAACAGATAAAAAATGGCCAGGATGATAGGCATATTTTCCCGCCGCGCTCCGGGCGGATGTGAGAATTAAATTATCATCCGATATAAAAAGGCATAGGCCAAGAAAGCATTTTCACGGAGGGAAAATGCTTTCTTGAAAAAAATCGCAAACACGGGTATTGAAATTTTTAAACGGACGGGTTTAAAAATTTCTTAACCACGGCCTGGACACTTTCGCCGTCCGCCCGCGGAGCCAATTTTTTCATGGCTAAACCCATGATTTTACCGAAATCAGCCGGCTGGGCCGGACCGAAAGCGGCCAGGATCTCTTTCACAGCCTGCTCAATTTCTTCAACGGCCAGGCCGGCGGGCAGATATTTTTCCCAAATCCTAAGCTGATATTCCTCATTCTCCACCAAATCAAGCCGTCCGCCCTGCCGGAATAATTCGGCCGCTTCCTTGGTCTTTTTGATTTCGCTTTTCAGCACGGCCAAAACTTCGGCCTCGCCAAGTTCGGACGCGCCATTAGTGCGCAGGGCGATTTCCTTATTTTTCAGGGCCGCGCGGAGAAGCCGTAAAGCGCCCAAACGCCGGTCGTCCCGGTCGCGCAACGCTGAATCATAATCGCTGTTGATGGCCGCGATAATTTTGCTCATATTGTTACCAGCGCCTGGTCGGCTCTTCTTTCAGTTTGCCGATTTTGCGCAAATATTCTTTTTTCGATCTCATTTTCAAGCTAACCAAAGCGTATTCCTTCTGTTTGGCTTTATTTTTACCGCGCGTCCGGAATTTCCGCGACCGCGCTTCATAAAGTTTGCCGCTCTGAATCAAGCGCCGATTGAAGCGGCGTAAAAAATTTTCAAAGCTTTCGCCTTTTTTTCTTTTGAATTCCACAACTGCCACCTGCCTTTCTAGATTGCGGGATTATGCTTAATAATTAACAATTCACTTGTCCGTTATTCGCAAACCTTTTTTCCACCTCGCAAACGATCTTTTTCGCGTCCACCACTTCCTGAACGCCCGATTCCATGTCGCGGATCAAGGCGGTACCGTCCACGATCTCTTTTTGCCCCATGATTACCGTAAACAGCGCGCCCAAACGGTCGGCTTCTTCAAGTTGGGATTTCAAGTTATCCTTAACGAATAACTGACGGACATTATAACCGGCACGGCGCATTTCTTCAAACATGATCATGGCTTTGCGCTTCGCTTGTTCGCCCAGCTGGGCGATAAAAACGATTTTTCCCGCGTCGGTTTTCAGGGGAATATTTTTTTCCTTGATTTTCAGGATTGTCCGTTCAATGCCGGCTCCGAAGCCAACCGCCGGCGTCGGCCGGCCGCCCATTTTTTCCACCAAATAATCATAGCGGCCGCCGCCACCCAGGGCCGCTTGCCGCTTTTCCCCTTCTTGGGGGACGTCCGCACTCACTATCTCAAAAATCGTCCGGTTATAATAATCCAAACCGCGGACTAAAAAGGGATTAAGATTATAGGGGATGTCCACTTCGTCCAGATATTCCAAAACTTTAATGAAATGTTCGCGGCAGGCTTCATCCAGATAATCAACGATCTGCGGCGCTTCAGCTCTAATCTCCTGGCATTGGGTTTCCTTGCAATCCAGCAAACGGAGAAGATTCTTGCCGAAACGGCGGCGGCAATCTTCGCAAAGCTTGGCCCGCCGGCCGCGCTCGCGATAAAAATCCGCCAGCTTTTCCAGATAAGCCGCCCGGCAATCCGGGCAGCCGATACTGTTGATCTGCACCTGGACGTCAATCTGCAATTCCCGAAAAAAATGGTAAGCGATCTGAATAATCTGCGCGTCCGCCACCGGCCCGGCTTCCCCGAACATTTCCAGGTCAAATTGCCAGAATTGGCGCAAACGTCCGGTTTGGGGCTTTTCATGGCGGAATAGCGGACCGATCCAGGCCATGCGCACAGGCTGAGGCAAATTGAACATGCCATGCTCAATATAAGAACGGACTAAGCCGGGCGTCGCCTCCGGACGCAAAGCCACCTTTTCGCCGCTCTTATCAATAAAATTATACATTTCCTTGGAAACAATATCCGTGGCCTGACCCGTGGAACGTTCATAGAGCGCCTGATTTTCCAAAATGGGCGTTTCAATCTTGCGGAAACCATAGGCTTTGGCTAAATCCAGCGCTTTTTCCAAAACGATGTCCCAATAGCGATATTCTTCAAAAAGTATGTCTTTCATACCGCGCAAACGCGTAAAAGGCTCGATTTTCTTGCTTGACGGCCGATCAGGATTTTTTTTCTCCGGTTTTATTTTTGACATAGAAATTAATGAAAATCTTCTTGTTCTTAGTTTGATTCCAGAATCTAACGCAACATATTTGGCGCGAAGCGCCAATAATGCTAAGTTAGATTTCTATGAAAAATTATAAAAGATTAAG
>PCSD01000033.1:4362-10208 GCA_002771615.1 Candidatus Falkowbacteria bacterium CG23_combo_of_CG06-09_8_20_14_all_49_15 | reverse complement strand
TTCAACCACCGAAATGGCTATAATTTACCGAACCTTATTGAAAAAATACTAACTAAGTATTAGCGGTGCTATACAAGCCCCTAAATTTATTCGTAGCATCCGGATTTTTATTGATCCAGAACCCTTTTGACGCGGATCAGTTTGCCCTCCTTATCCGGCGCTTGAGCCAAAGCGGCCGCGGCTTCATCAGCCGGCCACGGTTTGGCTTCGTCCGTCCGCCAGGCATTGGTCAGGCCGCTGACTTGCGCAGTCGGCTCTTCTTGGGCGGTATCAATCTCGGACAACTGTTCCACATAAGCCAAAATGTCCTTGAGCTGGCCGCCGTAAAGCTCGGCTTCCTCCGGCTTGAGGTCCAGCCTGGCTAATTGCGCGATATGTTTGATTTGTTCCTGGTCTAATTTCATAAATTTTTCCGCCCTACCTCTTTGCGGCGGTTAATTGGATGGATAAATATATCATCCAAGATAAAATTAATTTTTTAAAAATCTTGCAAAAAATTAAACGTCAAGATAAAAAAACAATAAAAAAGATAAAAATCAAGCAAGCATTTTCTGGAATTCGTTTTCATTGATTACCTTAACGCCCAAACGTCCGGCTTGAGCCAGTTTACTGCCAGGCTCGCGGCCGGCCACGACAAAATCGGTTTTCCGGCTGACAGACGAAGAGATCTGCCCGCCCAATTCTCTTATTTTAGCCTTCGCTTCCTCCCTTGTCAAATGATCCAGGACGCCGGTCAAAACAAAGGTCTTTCCGGCTAAGGGCGCGGAGACCGGTCTGGATAAAGCGTCCGGAATATTGATCATCACGCCATTTGCTTCCAATTTGGACAGAAAGGTGGAATTTTTTTCTTCCCGGAACCAAGCCGCCGCACTGCCCGCGACAATCGGTCCGAAATCAGGGATTGCTTCCAGGTCGGCCGGAGTGAAAGCAAGGATAACTTCGCGCAAATGGCCAATCTTCACCGTTGACTCTTTATTAAGCGGCTTCAGACGGGGCAGGATAAAACGGCTCAAAGCGAGCGCGCTCTCTTCGCCGATCTGCGGGATGCCCAGGCCGATGAAAAAACGGGGCAGTTCAATCCGTTGCCGCGCCCGGATCGCGGCGATCAAATTAGCGGCCGATTTGGCGGCGAATCGTTCCTGGCCAAGCAGCTGGTCTTCACGCAAAGCGAAAAAATCGGCCGCGTCCTTGACCAGCCCGGCGCGGTAAAGCTGAGCCGCGATTTCCTTGCCCAAGCCGGGGATGTCAAAAGCGCTTTTGCCGGCGAAATGGATGAGCCGGCGCAGATTGACAGCATAGCAATTCTTGTTCAGGCAGCGCCAAGCCACTTCCCCGTCTTTGCGCAAGACCGGCCCGCCGCAGACCGGACAATTTTTCGGCGGCCGGATGGTTTTCTCTTGCCCGGTGCGCAGGCGGGGCAGAAAGCCCACGACCTTCGGGATCACATCACCGGCCCTTTCCAGGATGATGGTATCGCCGATTTTTATGCCCAGCCGTTTAATCTCATCCCAATTATGCAGGGTGGCGCTCGTGACCGTTACGCCGCCGATCGGCGCCGGCGCCAATCCGGCGATGGGCGTCAGAATGCCGCTACGGCCGATCTGCCAGGCCACCTCCTTGAGGATCGTTGTCGCCTGCCGGGCGGAAAACTTGAAAGCCAGCATATAGCGCGGCCCTTTGCCCACCACGCCCAGGCGCGGCCAAAGACGCAGTTCATTGATCTTGACCACCAGGCCGTCGCAGTCAAAAGGCAGTTTTTCCCGCTTTTTCTCCCAGCGCGCGTGTTCGCGGACCACCGCGTCCATGTCCGGCAAAAAAACATTTTCTTTGTGCGTCTTGAAGCCGAGCAAGGATAATATCCGATGCTCTTGCTCGTGATACTCCAAACCCAAATCGGTCGGCAAGGAATAGGCATAGAAATCCAAGCGCCGGGCGGCCGTGATTTTTGAGTCCAATTGCCGGATGGAACCGGCCGCGGCGTTGCGGGGATTGGCGAAGAGCGGGCGTCCGGCCCGCTGATTGGCCGCGTTCAATCCGGCCAAAACCGCCTTGGTCATGATCGCTTCGCCGCGCGCTTCCAAGGCCCCGGCCGCGGCGATTTTTTGGACCCGTTCCGCGGTCTTTTGATCCAGGCCGATGGCGCGCAATTCCTTGAGGGCGGGCGCGCGCAAAACCAAGGGTATGGCTTCAATGGTTTTCAAATTAACGGTCACGTCTTCGCCGACCAGGCCGTCGCCGCGCGTTGCTCCCAGGACCAATCGGCCTTTTTCATAACGCAAACTGACGGCCAAGCCGTCCAGTTTCAGCTCCAAAAAATAATGCCAGACCGCATCCGGCGCGATCCGCCGCAGGCGTTCTTCCCAGTCGCGCGCTTCCGCGTCGCTGAAGACATCTTCCAAAGACAACATCGGCGTCAAATGGGCGACTTTCCGAAATTTGGCTAAAGGCGCGCCGCCCACTCTTTGCGTGGGCGAATCCGGCGTGATCAAGTCCGGATATTTTTTTTCAATCGCCGCCAATTCGTTTTTGAGCGAATCCAATGCCCCGTCGGAAATTTCCGGCTGGTCCAGGACATGATAAAAGTAGCGGTGGCGATTAATTTCTTTTTTTAAAACAAGCGCCCGCTGGGCGGCTTGTTGTTTGTCTTGATAAGCAGGATTCATAAGGCAAAAATCAGCCTATTAATAGCTTATATCCAAAATCCGATTGGTGAGCAGATACGAACCGCTCACGGTCAGCACGGTTTCTTTGGTGGTCGGGTTATAATCATATAAAATCGTGTAAGAAGAATTGTTGTTGAAAACTTGCTCTTCATTATCATCTCCAGATGTTATGTCGCAACCCTCAAGGCCACTATCTGTGCTTTTATTAATTTCTGACGTCAAGGGATTATTATTATCAAAACCGATATAACCGCGCTGGTGTGAATCTACTAGCTCTGTACAGACATAGCGCGGCCGGAAAGCTTGCTTGCGAATCTCATAAACGATCCTTTCCGCGCCGGCCTCAGCCGCGAAATAGGCTTTGGTGGAGCGGTGCTGTTCGCTGGCCATCTTGGTCTGCGCCATGGCAATGCTGGAAATGGCCAAAGCCACGATCAACATGCCGCCCAAAATCAAGATGGTGAGCATAATAATCGTTCCTTCTTGGTCTTTATAAACGCGCGCGAACATTTTTTGCATGGCTTTTTTAAAACTTACAAAAAATTATTTCTTGAAACTCCGGGCCGAAATCGTGGTTTGCACCCGGGTCAGGCTTTCATAAGCCGCGGCTTGGCCGGACTTCGCGGCCATCATCACCACGACCGCCGGATGCTTTGTATATGGGTCAGTGCCATCGTCTTTGGCAAAAAACATTAATTCTTCAATCTGGATGCCAGCGGGCGTTAAAAATCCGGAAACAGTATCCGAGCCATTTTCTTTAAACCGCCGCTCTATTTTTAGGCGATTATCTTCCAAATAATAATGGACGCAGGCCTGATTCTTGTTGCGGAAAACCAATTCTGTGCCGATTTCGTCAAAACCCTGATTACTATTCACCACTTGCCTCTGGTCGCCATTATTTATTTCAATGACGCTGTAGAAATTATTGTTATCATTATTTGTTTGTCCAGGAGGATAAGTATTATCCGTACAATCCAAAACGTCAGGCGCTTCGCCTCCACCAATGGTTCCGCCCACTTCGCGCATTTCCTTGCTCATCATTTCCAAGGCATAGCGCAAGCCTTCCTGCACATTCTGCGAAGCAATGGTTTGGCGCTGGGCTTTCAGGGTCAAAGCGAAAATGCTGGTCACGGAAAGAATGGCCAGCGTAAAAATGGCGATGGAAATGATCAGCTCCACGAGCGACATGCCTTGCTGATCGGAATATAATTTTTGGTAAAAATTTGGCCGCATAAATTTAACGCCAATCATATAAAACCGTTTCCGCGACATAATTGAAATTCCGGCCGCGGTCGTGCCAGCGCACCTGGCTTTTGAAGCCGTAAGCGTCTTCGTTAATTTTGGTCGCGGTAATCAAGCGGGAAAAAACCGTGCTTTCGCCTCCACTATCATGAGTATAAAATCCCTTGCTGTCTAAATATAATTTGGCCTCTGGGTTAGCAATATCATTGGGCGTCCCGTCAAAAGAAATGACATCAGTGCCTGTGTCCAAATAAACAGTATAATTATATTCTGCACCATCAGTAATCTGATTAGACCAATTGAATGAGTTTAAATAATTATATTCCCTTTGCCAGCGCACCAGTTCCAGACCCTCTTGCGCGAGCATGGAGCCGATGACCATGTTGTTGTTGATTTGCTGGGTTTGGATGGTTTGGCCGGCCAAACCGATTGTGGCGATCAGGCCGGTGGCGATGATATACAGCGCGATCGGCACTTCAATAATGGAAAAGCCACGGCGGTCTTGGCCGAAGCGGATAAAATTTTTGGGCAAAAAACCAAGCATAAGTTCTAATTATTCACCACATCAATCAAGCCTAAAAAATTGATTTTGACTTTCCAACCATTATCAAGCGTGATAATCAAATCCGTAATAGCGGAATCTTGATTGATACGAGTGATCGGTTCCGGCGGGATAAAAACCACCGTATCTTGATTAGGATCGGAATCCGGCGACAAAGCGTTAATTTTAACGCCGTTGGCCAAGAAGCCGGTTTTTTCCGCTTCTCCGTCATCATACGCGCCATCTTCATTAAGATCCGCGAAGATAATATACTGCGTCGGCTTGCTCAGATCAAAAAAAACGCCCCAGCCGCCCGCGGGCGGATTGCCGTTGAATTCCCTTTGCGACAAGGCGCTGTTCTGGGCTATGCGGATCTCGCTGGCCAGCACATGGCCGGCCAAGCGGACGCCGCCTTGCTGGTTATATGACTTATAACCCATGATGTAGATGGAAGAAATGATGGCGATGATGCTGACGCTGACCAAAGTCTCCACCAATGTATAGCCGCTCTTATTTTGAAAAAAGAATTTTTTTTCCATTGTTTTAATAGCCGATCAAGGCCAGATACCAGGCCGCCACAGCGGACCCGAAAAACAGGGTAAAAGCCGCGGCCGGAGCCAGAAAAACCGCCAGCGGCAACTGGGCGCCGAGCTTTTTTCGCCCGCTCACGAGAAGCAGGCCGGCCATCAGCGCGCCGCCCACATAAGCCAAAAGCAAGGCGATTAGAATCAAAGGCCAACCCAGGCCCAGGCCCAACAAAAGGCCGACGCGGATGTCTCCCCCGCCAATCCAACGGCCGCGGGAAACAAGGAATTGGACAAGGAAAAACCCTGCTCCGATTATACCAGAAATGAGGATATTTTTCCAATGAAAATCCAAAAATAAATTCAGGGCGCCGACCAAGCCGGCCGCGGGCAGAGCGACCGCGTCCGGAATCAATTGCCAGCGCCAATCATAAAGGAAAATCACGGCTAAAGCGGCCAAAAAAGAAAAATCGCGGGCCAAAATCAGCCACAAGTCCCTGGCTTTGAGCCAGATCGGATCTCCGGCCAACTTCATCAAGCCAACAATGCCGGCCGGGCCGAAAATGTCCGCCAAGTTGTACAGCCAAGCAAAAACGAAAAGAACGCCGAAAAAAATTTCCACCAGCGGATACTGCCAAGAGATTTGGCCGTGGCATCGGCGGCACCGGCCGCGTAAAAAGATAAAACTGACCAACGGCAGGTTGTCATGCCAGGCGATCTTTTGGCCGCAAGCCGGACAAGCGGAGCGGCCGAACAGGGACTGGCCGGAATGCAAGCGCCAGACCAGACAATTCACAAAACTGCCGACTGCCAAGCCGAATAGGAAAATACTTGAAGAAAAAATATAAAACATAAAATTTTTATTGGCTTTCTCTC
>PCSD01000033.1:4199-4341 GCA_002771615.1 Candidatus Falkowbacteria bacterium CG23_combo_of_CG06-09_8_20_14_all_49_15 | reverse complement strand
CCCCTTTCTTATCATCCTCACCCCCTAACCCCCTCTCCATTTTCTGCAAAAAATGGAGAGGGGGAAGCCGAGCGTCAGCGAGGCGGGAATGTCATTTTTGAGGAGCGAAGCGACGAGAAATCCCTTACACAAGAATAATTGG
>PCSD01000033.1:0-4193 GCA_002771615.1 Candidatus Falkowbacteria bacterium CG23_combo_of_CG06-09_8_20_14_all_49_15 | reverse complement strand
TTGATTATTAATAAAAACTTGGGTCAAAAATTAAATGTTTTTTGGATTATTATGGCTGGTGGCTTTTACTCTTGTTTAAGGGATCCCTCGGCTCCGCTGCGCTTCGCTCGGGATGACAATGCGGGGGAAGCCGAGCGAGAGCGAGGCGGGGGTGAGGCTGGTTGATTTTTTATTTATTTGATCAAGACTTTTTCACTACTGCGAAAAGATTATCCAAGCGCACGGCGCCGGCCGTCAACTTGTCCAAACCCAACGCCGACCAATACCAAAAATTTTTCAGAACGCGGCCGAGCGCCGACCGCCGGCCGGACACGCTTTGGATCGGCGGCAAATGGATCAATTCCACCATTTCCAAATCAAGCATTTCCACAAGACGGCGCAAAGTGACCGGCGAATAGTGATGACGATGGTCCGTGGCTTCCAAATAATGCCCGGGCCGGCCGCGGGCAAAAAATTTTTTCAGCCGCGCTTTGGGCAATTGGATGCTGATGTTCGGGGTATGGATAAAAATCCAGCCGTCATCTTTGAGCCAAGCGCGCAAATTCGCCAAAACCGGTCGCGGATCAGGCAGATGCTCCAGCACGTCCCACAAGGTGATTAAATCAAAATGCCGATCCGGAAAATCCGCCCGGGCCAGATCCGCCTCAACGATCCGCCCAAGGTCCAAAGTGTCGCGGGCGAAATCAACCGCGGCTGGAGAGATTTCCGTGCCCCACGCTTCCCAGTCCGGATAAGCGGCAAGGTGGGATAAAAAATAACCCAAACCGCAACCGGCATCCAAAAGCCGGCCGGACCGGCCGGCCAAAAAACGCCGGCCAAAGGCTTGGTACATCTTGGCGTGCGCTTCGCGCCACCAAAAATGATCAGCCGCGGCAATGCTGTCTGGAAAATAGCCAGTGGCTGGCCGAGCGCCGGCCGCGGAAAAGATATGTCCGCAGGCCGAACAACGGCGGATCGTGCCGGCCGCTTCTTGAAAGATGACCCGGCTGTCGCTCTGACCGCACAATAAGCAAGGATATTTTTCCGTCTCGGACATTATAATCATAAATTATTATGGCTTGAAGATTGCGATGGCCGCGCTAAAAAGCTCATTCGCCGGCCGGCTCGGCCCGCGCCGCCCGGAGGATGGCCGAAGCCTCGGCCTGTCCAGGCGCGAGCTGCAAGGTTTTTTCCGCCCAAACCGCCGCGCTGGCCGTCTTGCCTTGGCGCGCGTACAACTTGGCTAATGCTAAAGGCCAGCGGTAATCACGGCTCTGTCCGGACAATCCATAACCAGCCAGATAATTTTCTTCCGCGCGCTCCCAAACAGATTGTTCGGCTAAAACACTGGCTAAACGGAAATGCGTTTCCGGCCGGGGACGCGCCGCCAGGCTGGTTTCATACGCCGCCCGCGCGGCCGGATAGTCTTTGTTTTGGAAATAGAAATCGCCCTGGTCTTGCGTGTAAAGGGCAAGATTAATCAGGATGTCTTGGCGGTGCTTCTCGTTCAAGCGGCGGTCGGCCGGATCCGGCAAGCCGGCCAGCGCCGATTTATATTCCTCGTCCGCCCGGCCGTTCTCGCCGGCCGCGCGCCAAGCTTTGGCTAATTGGAAATGGAAATCCGGATAAGCCGGGCTTTGGCGGACAAGTTCGGAATAGAGCTGAGCCGCCTGCAGACTATAGGATCGGCCATTGATCAGGCCGAGCAGACGGAGAGCTTTGGCCCGGACAAAACGGCGGCTGCTTGCTTCCCCTCCGTTTCTCTGCGCGATGCCGCGCAAATGGTCGGACGCGTCCGGCCAGAAGGCCTGGTCCAAACGGCGGTCAAGCAGGTCGCCAGCCAGATCCGTGAACAGCTGGTCGTAATAAAATTCGTCCGGACGGGCCGCGCGCGCGTAGCCATAGAGGAGGCTGATCGTCCCCAGGTCGTTCGGCCGATAATTGGCCAGGGCGAGCCGCATGCCCTGGCCGTAATAATCCGCGGCCAGCCGGCTGATTTCCGGCCGGGCGGCCAGGCCGGCCAGGACCGCCAGGCCGAGAGTCGCGAGCGCCGGCCAAAAAACTGTCCGCATCACCGTTTTGGTGCGCTCAACCGCGTCCGCCGGTTCTGATTTGGACGCGAGAGCGATCAAAGCGAGGAAAAGCCAGAAATAGACCTGGCCGGTAATGAAAGGAAAGCTGAAAAAAAGCGAAAAAAGATAGGCGGTCAGGCCGAAAAAAAGAACCAACGCCGCGGCGCCTTGTTCCCGGGCATGGAAAATTTTCAGGATTTGACGGTAAAAAAATAGGAGCAGGAAAAGCTGGACCGCCAGGCCGGCCGCGCCGCTTTGGAGCAGGATGTCAAGAAAAAAATTATGCGCGCGGTTCGGCCGGGCGTTCACGGCCGAATGGATGGCCCAATCGCTCTCATAATGATTAAACAGGACTTCGCCCTGGTTTTCCAAGCCATAGCCAAGCCAAGGATTTTTTTTTATCTCCGCGCCGGCCGCCCGCCAGAAATCCAAGCGCGCGGCCGTACTGCCCAGCTCCGGATCAGACAAAGCGGCCAGCTTCTCGCGCAAAGCCCAGCTTCCGCCCAACCAGAAGAAAAGCCCGATCAGGAACATGCTAACTAACAGAATCGGCCGCCAGAATCTTTTCAGGCTGATTAATTTCTCCCGCCCGAAGAACAAGACGAGCGAAAAAGACAGAACCGCCGCGCTCAGCCAGCCCAGCCAGCCGCCGAAGCTGTAAGTGAAAAAAAGACTGACGGTCTGGACAACCGCTGACAATCCGCCCGCGAGGCGGAGCCAGATGCGGCCGGGCGCGGACAGGACATAAACGGCGGCCGGCCAGGAAAACAGGAGGAAAGAGGCAAAAAAATTCGGCTGGCCCAGGGTGGAAGTCAGGCGACCGATGTCGGCGTATGATTCGCTCCAGCGCATAAAATCAAAACCAAGCATCTGCGCCAAACCGTACAAACTGGGCAACAAACCGGCCAAAGCAATGGCCGTTAATAATTTCCGCATTTCCAACAAATGCCGGTTTTCAAGAAGCAAAAAGTAAAAAAGCGCGAAAAAAAACAGGCTGTAAAAGCCTTGCTGGCGGTCATAAAGCCCTTGCCAGCTCTGGCCCGGGTCCAAGGAAAAGACCGCGGCCAGCGCCTGGCTCGCGAGCCAAAGCAAAGGAGCGAGCCAAAACCACAGGGAAAAGCGAGCGGAACGGACAGAAGGCAAAGGCAGTTGCGCGTTGGCCAACGGCTTGGCCGGACGGAAAAAAATCAGCCGGCCGAGCGTCAAAGCCAACAAAGCCAGGACCAGGATCCGAAAAAGCACGATCTTGTGCAGTTCAAATAGATTGGCGGTCTGGTAATAGAAGCCGAACCAGATGGGAATCAAAAAAATAATCGCATAAACGATCATCCTGATGCCGGCTGGCAATATTCTGTCGTTTGGAAAAACCTTCGCGCTCATAGATAATTGCTTAGGCAAAGCCAATATTTTCCAGCCGCCGGTTAAGGCGCGACAATTTCCGGCCACAGCCCTTCCGGCCGGGCGTAATGCGTGCCCCGCCGGGCCTGGCCTTGGCTTTTTTCCAGCCGATAGGCGATCGCGTAGCTCAAGGCCGGCGCGGCCGCTGACGAGCAGGAATCAAGGCTTTCGTTCTGGCAGGACGCGTATTGGAACAATACGCCGGTTTCCGGATCCGCCGGCCAAAACGGCAAACAAAGCACGGCCGCGCAATCTTGGTCGGTCCGGCCGCTTTTCTTTTCCAGACGCTGAGGATAGTGGTGATATTGGTTATAATATAGAGCCAGATCCGCCTGCAAGCCGCGCACGGCGGACAAGCGGGCGATATCCCGCGCCTGCCTCTGGCCCATGGTCAAGAAGACTGCGAACAGCGCGCCGGCCAGCAGGACCGCGCCGATGATGGACAGGGCAAATTTCAATTTTTCTTTTCTTTGCTGGGTTAACATAGAAAGTTTTTTGGGAAATTTGGAAAAAAAGTTCGTTATCCTTTGCTTAAAATATCCGCGTAATTAATCGCTGATTTAATGATTAATGCTTCTGGTTCATATTTTTCATCCCTTGGGATAAGCAATAAATTTTTATAATAACATCTTAATCGTTTACCCCCAAGCCTTATTCTTATCATCCTCACCCCCTGCGCCCCCTTTCTTATCATCCTCACCCCCTAACCCCCTCTCCATTTTCTGCAAAAAATGGAGAGGGGGA
>PCSD01000002.1:945-19514 GCA_002771615.1 Candidatus Falkowbacteria bacterium CG23_combo_of_CG06-09_8_20_14_all_49_15 | reverse complement strand
TCTGCCAAAATATCATAATTGGATCACACTAGTTAGGAAGAAAACTGGCAAATAGCCCGTTAAATCCCTACCAGTTCCTAAAATTAAAAATTAAAAAACCGCCAGGAGGGAAACATGCCATACGAAGATGAAGAATTCGAATATATCGGCCAGCCAAACAGTCAAGAGCCGGAAATTGATGCGGACGATCACGCCGGTCGCTATTATTCCGGATCAAACAGCCCTTTGAACAAAATATTTTTTCCTGGCTCGGCCGGAATAATTAAATTTTCCGTTTCCCTGCCCGTTCTTTTTGAAAAATAGATAATCCCTTCACAGCCGCTTTTTTCCTGAGCGGCTTTTATTTTTTCAGAATATCTGCTATTATATTTAGGAATGAAAAACCTATGCGCGAAGCGGATTTTTACCAAAAAATCAAATCTGGTGAAGTCATCTGCCAACTTTGCGCTCGCCAATGCGTTATTCAACCCGGTCAAACCGGCTTTTGCCGCGCGCGAAAAAATTTGGACGGATGTTTATTTTCCCTGATTTACGGCCGGCCGGCCGTCCAAAATGTTGATCCAGTGGAAAAAAAGCCGCTTTTTTCCTTTTTTCCCGGCACCTTTACCTATTCGGTCGGAACTTACGGCTGCAATTTTACTTGCGCGAATTGTCATAATTACGATCTCAGCCAAGCTGAAGACCTGGAAGATAAAATCAGTTTATTGCCGGAAATAAAGCCGGCCGAGCTGGTGTCTGAAGCTCTGGCCAACAATTGCCGTTCCCTGGCTTATACTTATAACGAACCGACAATCTGCGGTGAATATTATTTGGCCGTTGCCCGTTTGGCCAGGGCCAATGGCTTGAAAAATATCTGGGTGAGCAATGGCTATTTGTCTCCGATTTTTTTGGAAGCGCTACTGCCCTGGCTGGACGCGGCCAATATTGATCTAAAATCCATTGATGATTATTTCTACCGAGAAAATTGTGGCGCTTCCCTGCCGCCAATACTGGAAAATTTGAAAAAAATTAAACAATACGGCATCCATTTGGAAATTAGCACTTTAATCATTCCCGGATTGACGGACGGCGTGGAGATGCTTGCGGCTTTGGCGGATTTTATTGTTAATGAATTAGGCGATGACACACCCTGGCACATCAGTAAATTTTCCGCGCCGATTTCCTGGCATTTGAAAAACCGCCCGTCCGCGGACGAAACAGCCATCTACAAAGCTTTTGATATCGGCAAGCAAAAGGGTTTGAAATTCGTTTACGCTGGCAATATGCCCGGCGACCAGCGGGAAAACACCTATTGCCCAAAATGCGGCGAATTGGTTATCCGCCGTTTTGGCTGGGATAATATCACTCGTTTTGACCACCACGGAATATGCCCGAAATGCAATATGATATTGGATATAATTGGCTAAAATTTTTAAAATTTTTCCTACTTGACAAGAATTAAAATTTCCGTTATTTTCTTTATTAGCACTCAGTCAGTAAGAGTGCTAATATAAATAATCAGCTATAAACATTTTATGTTTAACAAATTCACGCATAAATCTCAGGAAGCTATTATCAACGCGCAGATTATCGCCCAGGAGAGCGGGCAATTGCATATTGAGGCTTTGCATCTGCTTTTGTCTCTTCTGCGCCAGGAAGAAAGCCTGGTGAAAGTCGTTTTGGATAAATTAATCAAAACACCCTTTGATTTGGAAAAACAGATCATTAAACAAATCGAACTCCTGCCGAAAGAAATGGGCAGTTTGGAAAATGGCGCGGTTCAAGGTTCTACGGAAGTGGCGATGATATTTGAAAAGGCGAAAAATGAAGCAATGAAAATGCATGATGAATATATTTCCACCGAGCATTTATTTCTGGCCATCCTGCTCATAAAATCCATGGCCCAAAATATCCTAACCGCAAACAATGTTAGGTATGAACCGGTTTTTGGTATCATTAAGGATGTCCGCGGCGCGCAAACCGTTGACGGTCCGGAACCGGAAAGCAAATATCGGATTTTGGAAAAATACGCGCTTAATCTGACCGATCTGGCACGCAAGAAAAAACTTGATCCGGTTATCGGCCGCGATGAAGAAATCCGCCGGATCATGCAGGTTTTGTCACGCCGGACGAAAAATAATCCGGTTCTGATCGGTGAAGCCGGCACGGGCAAAACCGCCATTGTAGAGGGTTTAGCGCAAAGAATTGTGGCGGGTGATGTCCCGGAAAGCCTCAAGAACCGAGAACTGATTTCCTTGGATCTGGGGGCGCTGGTCGCCGGCTCAAAATTTCGCGGCGAATTTGAAGAACGTTTCAAAGCCGTTTTAAAAGAAATTAAGTCTCAGCAAGACAGAATTATTCTTTTTATTGACGAATTGCACACTTTGGTCGGCGCCGGCGCCAGCGAAGGGTCAATTGACGCTTCCAATATGCTCAAACCGGCCTTGGCGCGCGGTGAATTACGGACTGTCGGCGCGACCACCACTAAAGAATATCAGAAACACATTGAAAAAGACGCGGCTCTGGAAAGACGTTTTCAGCCGATTTATGTCAGCGAGCCGAACATTGAAGATACAATTGCCATCTTACGGGGGATTAAAGAAAAATACGAGGTTCATCATGGCGTGCGGATCACTGATGACGCCCTGGTAGCCGCCGCCAAATTGTCCGCCCGTTACATTACCGACCGTTACTTGCCGGACAAAGCCGTGGATCTGATTGATGAGGCCACTTCCGCCTTGCGGATTGAAATTGATTCTTGCCCCGCGGAATTAGACGGTTTGAAGCGCCAGATAAAAAGGCTGGAAATTGAACGAGCCGGTCTTTTGAATGAGAAAAAACCGAACGGCAAAATAAATTCTGTCAATAAAGAGCTGGCTAAACTAAAAGAAAAATCCAATCAATTGGAGATTCATTGGAATAATGAAAAAAGTTTGATCGGCGAGATCCGCCAAATCAAAAAAGATATGGAAGGCCTGAAATTGCAAGCGGAAATCATTGAGAGCCGCGGCGATGATTTGAACGCGGTCGCTGAAATCAGGTATGGCCGGATTCCGGAACTGGAAAAAAAATTGAAAACCGCCGAGAAAAAATTGGAAGAAATCCAGAATCACGGCCAGAAAATCTTGAAAGAAGAAGTTGACGAGGAAGACATCGCTAAAATTGTTTCCCGCTGGACAGGCATCCCGGTTACGAAAATGCTGGAATCGGAATTAAAAAAATTAGTCCACGCGGAAGCGGAATTAAGCAAGCGGGTAATCGGACAGGAAAGCGCCATCAAGGCCGTGGCCAACGCTTTAAGGCGTTCGCGGGCGGGCATCAACGACGAAAAACGGCCAATCGGTTCTTTTTTATTCGTCGGGCCGACCGGCGTGGGTAAGACCGAACTGGCGAAAACTTTAGCGAGTTTTATGTTTAACGACGAGAATGCCTTGATCCGTCTGGATATGTCCGAATTTATGGAAAAGCATTCCGCCTCCAAAATGATCGGTTCCCCGCCCGGTTACATCGGTTATGAAGAAGGCGGACAATTAACCGAGAAAGTTAGGCGCCGGCCCTACAGCGTGGTACTTTTTGACGAAATTGAGAAAGCTCATCCGGAAGTTTTCAATATTTTGTTGCAAATCTTGGACGAAGGACGGCTGACTGACGCCAAGGGGCGAACGGCCAATTTTAAAAATACAATCATCATCATGACTTCCAATTTGGGCAATGAAGTCATTAAACAGTACACTATCGGCTTTACCGACAGCCAAGGAGAAAAAAAACAGGTCCAACAGCGCCAAGAAGAAATGAAAGAAAAGATTGATAAAATCCTCAAAGATAATTTCAAATTGGAATTTCTTAACCGTATTGACGAAATCGTGGTCTTCAAAGCTCTGGACAAAGAGGCTTTGGACAAGATTGTGGATTTGGAAATCAGCCTTATCCAAACCCGCCTGAAAATCAAAAATATTACCATTGCTATTGCCGCTAAGGTTAAAAAAAAGTTGGCGGAAAAAGGTTTTGATCAAACCTTCGGCGCTCGCCCCCTAAAAAGATTAATCCAGACAATGATCTTGGATGAACTGGCGAAAGAAATTATTAGCGGGCATATTAAAGATGGGGATCGCGTCGCCATTGATCTGGATATAAAAAGTAATATTTTTGTTAAAGTTCAATAAAAAAAAGAAAGCGGCGAACAAGCCGCTTTCTTTTTTAATTTGGAAAAGAATTTTTTTGTGCTATACTTTACTAAGTTGTTAATAAATTATCTAAAAAAAATCGCATGAAGAAATATTTTTTTATCGGGATATTTTTCTGCTTATTTTTTGCCGCCGGCACCGCCCGGGCCAAGGAAAATTTCAATCCCAACAACATTATCAGCAATGAAGAAATGATGGATAACCGGTCAATGACATTGGCTGAGATACAGACTTTTTTAACCGGCCAAAAAAGTTTTTTGGCTAAGTATGTTTGCGCCAATTATAAAAACGAAATGAAAACCGCCGCGGAAATAATTTATGACGCGGCGGTCAATAATTTTGATTGTTCGGAAACGGCGATCAACCTGGACGCCTCTTTGGCGGAAAAACAGAAATTTTGCCGGCCAGTCAAAATTAATCCCAAACTGCTCATTGTTCTTTTGCAAAAAGAACAAAGCCTGATTGAAAGCGCCTCGCCGGCGCAAAAAGCTCTTGATTGGGCGGTTGGCTATGGCTGTCCGGACGGACAAGCTTGCAATGAACGTTGGCGGGGCTTTGGCAAACAGGTCAATTCCGCGGCTTTGCAATTTTTTGATTATTTAACCAACCCGCAGCGCTATTCTTACCGGGCCGGACAATCATATACTGTGACCAATACCAATCGTCCGCCCGCGCAAATCACGCCGGAAAATCATGCCACAGCCGCTCTTTATAATTATACGCCGCATGTTTATAACGGCAATTATAATTTTTTCAAGCTTTGGCAAAAATATTTTACTTTTTCCTATTTGGACGGCTCGCTTTTACAGGTTAAAGGCCAGCCCGGCGTCTGGTTGATTAGCAACGGCTACAAAAGGCCTTTTTCTTCCAAAACCGCCCTCACTTCCCGTTTTGACTTGAATAAAATCATCGTGGTCAGCCAAACCGACATTGACCGCTATCCGATCGGCGCGGCCATCAAGTTCCCGCAATATTCTCTTTTGCGCTCACCGCGCGGCACGATTTATTTGATTATTGACGATGAGCGCCGCGGTTTCGCGAGTCAAGAAGCTTTCCGTAAAATGGGTTATAACCCGGAAGAAGTCATCAGCGCCACCTGGGATGAAATCAACGCTTACCGGGAAATAGCACCAATTACGGCCACCAGTTCTTACCCAATCGGTGCGCTTTTACAGGATAAATCTACCGGCGGAATCTATTATGTCTTTGAAGGGAGAAAAGCGCCTCTATGGGACGCGAGCCTCTTGAAAACAAAATTCAAAAATTTTTCTATATACCCGGTTGATTCAAAGAAACTTTTGGAATATGAAAACATGAGTCCGGCCATCTTCTCTGACGGCGAGTTATTAAAAACTCCGAATAGCCCCGGAATTTATCTGATTGCCGGCGGACAAAAACATGTCTTTACTTCCGGTGAAATATTTGAAAAACTCGGTTATAAATGGGTTAATGTCATAACGATTAATGAAAAAATTCTTTCTTTATACCCGGACGGAGCGCCAATCCAAGACTTAGCAATAAGCGCCGAAGAAGCCGAAGAAGAAGAAATTATTACCGAAACGCCGGCGCCGAACCCGGCTCCGACCAGCCCGGCCGCTTCCAGCTCGGAAGAAATTATGGAAAAGATTGATCGGCTGATTGATCGGCCCAACCCAAATATAGATTAAAATCATCTATGTCCATAGTATTTGGCGCTTTTTGTCCGCACCCCCCCATAGCCATCCCAAATATCGGCCAGTCCAATCTTTCCCGATTAAAAAATACCGTGGAATCATACCGCCGTCTGGCCAGCTCACTGTTGGCGGCGGATGTGGAAAGCTTGATTGTTATTTCTCCGCATGGGGAAAATAAGATTGATTCCTGGACAATCAACCTGTCTCCCCGCCTGACCGGCACATTGGAAATGTTCGGCGATCTGGAAACGAAAATTTCCGCGGACAACGATCTGGAGCTGGCTTATATTATTCAGCAAGCCTGCGCAAAAAAAATTTCCTGCCAGGCTGTCGCTCAGGAAAATATAGATTACGGATTGACTATTCCCTTGTGGCTGATTGGCGGCCGTCAGCTGCCGCCGTTAGTTCCTTTAACGCCGGCTAATCTGCCAGCGGACCAGAATTTTAATCTCGGCCGATTTTTATCCGCTACTATTCAGTTTTCAGGAAAAAGAGTGGGCATACTCGCGTCCGGCGATCTTTCGCATTGCTTATCCAAGGAAGCGCCGGGCGGCTGGAATCCCAAAGGAAAAAAATTTGATCAAAAAATAATTGATAGTTTGCGGAAAAAAGATTATGCCGCCATCATCAAATTGGACGAGCGTTTGGCCGATGAAGCTCAAGAATGCGGCTGGAAAAGTTTGGCTATCTTATTGGGCGCCATGGACAACCTTAACGCCCAACCGCTTATTTTGTCCTATGAATTCCCTTTCGGCGTTGGTTATTTGTGCGTCAATTTCGACTTTGGCCAAGTTTGATTTTTTTTCGCCGCCAATTTAAAAAAATATTTCCAAGCTTCACCCTGCTGGCATAATTCCTTAGTATCATTGAGACATTGCTCAAGGAAGTGGCGCGAGTTTGTTTTACAGACCAGAAAAACCGCATTGCGCTTAAAGGCTGGGATACGCAATTCGCTGATGACGCGCAAAGCGAATTCTTGCCAAATATGGGTCGGCGGCTTAGAACCGCTTTTTTTGGCAAGAATATCTTTTATTCCGGTCAGGCCTTGATTAGCAGACATATTTATTGTAAATTATTGATGATTTTAATTTAAGAAAAAAATTATAAGCAAATGCCGAAAATACTGCCCATCACTGTTTATCCAGACAAATTATTACGGAAAAAATCAATTCCCGTGCAATTTGAACCGCAACGGAAAAAAGCGCGGGAAAAATTGTGCGCGGATATGGCCGCGACTATGCTGGCTAAAGACGGCGTCGGACTGGCCGCGCCCCAAATTGGCCTGAGCATCAGGCTTATTGTCATCAACACAAAAGATGGCGTTAGATATTTATTTAATCCGGAAATCAGTAAAAAATCGCTGGGCCGGGAATGGGGCGAAGAAGGCTGTCTGTCCGTGCCCAATGTTTTTGGGCAGGTTAAACGCGCCAAAAGCATAAGTTTTTCCTTTGCGGATGATAACGGCGGCCGCCACCAAGAAGAAGCAAGCGGATTCATGGCAAGGGTCATCCAGCACGAAATTGACCACTTAGACGGCATCCTTTTTATTGATCAGGCGAAAGAATTAAAAGAAATGGTCAGGAATTAATTTTATTTTCCTTGTTATTTTTATTTGACGCGGATTTTTTTTTCCAATAACGAAAAATAAGCAAAAAAACCGTTAAAGCGCTGAATAAAATGATCAAATAAGAGATCTCTTGGTAATACTTCCGCCAAACTTCTTCATTGGCCCCGAAATAATAACCTAAAACGGCTAGCACCAGCACCCAGCAGGCTGAGCCCAAAGCGGTCAAGCTCGCGAACAAAAACAGATTCATCCGCGCGAATCCGGCCGGCAAAGAGATCAGCTGTCTGACCGCCGGGATGAAACGGCCAAAAAAAGTGGAAGTTTTGCCATAACGGAGAAAAAAATTTTCCGCTTTTTTAATTTTTTCGTCATCAATAAAGAAAATCCGACCAAAGCGTCCGGCCGCTAAACGCAAAATGAGCGCCCGTCCCAGGCTGGCGGCTAAATAATAGTTAATCAAAGCACCCAACAGACTGCCCAAAATACCGGCCCCGACGACCAGGAAAATGTTCATTTTTCCTTGAGCGGCCAAATAAGCGGCCGGCGGAATCACTACTTCCGAAGGGAAAGGGATAAATGAACTTTCCACGGCCATCAGTAAAAAAACGCCCAAATAATCAAGTTTAGACGCTAAAGTTAAAAAAAACTCAACGATTATTTCCATTTAATTATTGGTAAATTTTCTCACGATGATAAATATCTCAATTTATTTACATTATAAATGATTATCCGCAAAAATGAAATAAGCCGCCAAAGAAATTAATATGCCCAAAAAAATTAAAATAATATTTCTTGGCACTTCGGCTTTCGGGGTGCCACTCTATGAAGCAATCGGCCAAGATGCCCGTTTTGAGTTGGTCCTAACCGTTTCTCAGCCGGACGCGCGCGCCGGCCGCGGCCGGCAAATCCGTCCTTCAACGATCAAAACAATCGCGCAAAAGCACAACTGGCCCGTAATTACGCCGGCCGGCATTAAGGACGCGAGTAATACCATTTCCTCGCTCCGGCCCGACTTGCTGGTACTGTGTTCTTACGGCCAAATTGTGCCGTCGGAAATATTAGCGATTCCCCGTTTTAAAGCACTGAATATCCATGCTTCCCTTTTGCCCCGCTATCGGGGCGCGGCCTGCGTCCAAGCCGCGATTCTGAACGGTGATCAGGAAAGCGGCCTGACCTTAATGCAAATGGACACCGGCCTTGATACCGGGCCGATTATCGCCCAAAAAAAAATAAAACTAAACGGTCGGGAAACCAGTCCGTTGCTTTTGGAAATTTTATCCCAAGCGGCGCCTGATTTTTTCCGGGAAAATATAATTTTATGGCTTGAACAGAAAATTACCCCGCGCCCGCAAGTTGAAAAAGATGCCTCCTACGCGCCCAAGTTAACAAAAGAAGACGGTCTGATTGACTGGCAACAGCCGAACATAAAAATTGATCGGCAAGTCCGCGCCTTGCTTCCTTGGCCGGGAACCTATACTTTTTTGCCGGACAGAAAATATCTGAAAATTCTATCCGGATTTCCTGGCCAGCCAGTGGCCGCGGCCAAGCCCGGAGAAATTCAATACATTGGCAATGAATTTGCGGTCGCTTGCCTGAAGAGCTATTTTATTCTCGGAAAAATCCAATTATCCGGCGGGCGGCCATTAGAAGCAAAAATATTTTTTAACGGGCATAAGGAATATTTGGGAAAAAATTTTTTCTCCGCGCCCGATTGTAAAATAGAATCTTAAGCACAAAATAAAGCACCCGTCCAAATAGACGAGTGCTCTAATCCCCATGCTTGAACCCAAGACAATCAAATTGTCTCAAGTTGCTTGGCTGTAATGCTATTTACAGCCTAAGTATATTCATTATACAAACATCAGAAATCCTGTCAAGTGTATAACTGAAATATTTCTGGGCATAAATGTATAAAAAATGTGTACAACCTTGTTGATTAATCAGTTGACAATCTCGTAATTGCCTGTTAATAATTATAAATCAAATTTAAATGCCTTGCCTATTTTCCAGTATATTGTTAAAATAAATTAAATTTTTTGCCGCCATCGTCTAGTGGTTAGGACACGAGATTCTCACTCTCGAAACCGGGGTTCAATTCCCCGTGGCGGTACGATTACTAAATCCCCGCTTTTCACTAACTTATTGCCCTTCGCCTTGATCGGGACGTTAAAGTAATATTCACTTTTACCGATATAGGCACCGGCAATTTTTTTTTCAATTAAAACTTGAACGGAGCGATTGATAAATTTATTCTGATATTCCCGGGCTGAAGCCAAACCTAATCTTCTGATTATATCAGCTCTTTTCTTAATCTCCCGATTATCTATTTGTTCCGGAAAACGGCTGGCCGCCGTTTTTTCATGAGTTGAGAAAGGAAAAACGTGCAAACGGCTGAATTTTATTTTTTTTACCAGGGATAAGGTAGCGGTGAAATCTTTTTCCGTTTCACCGGGGAAGCCGACAATAATATCGGCACTGACGGCGGCTAAAGGAATTTTTTTTCTAATCCGACTGATGACCCGGATATACTCCTGGGCCGAATAGGGCCTGCCCATGGCCTTTAAAACGCGATCTGACCCGGCTTGTAGAGGCAAGTGAAAAAAGGGGCAAAAATTATGATTTTTCTTAACCAAATCAAGAAGTTCATCGCTCACCTCATTCGGTTCCAGAGAGCTCAGTCGCAAGCGCGGCAGGCCCGGAACGGCTAATATGGCTTTAACTAAAGCAGTTAAATTTTGCGTATTATGTTTTTTATCTTTTTTATCTTTCCCATACCAGCCCAGATGCGTACCACTTATAACTATTTCCTTAGCGCCCGCCTGGAGCGCTGATTTAACTTCCAACACGGCTTGTTTGATTGGTTTTGACCAAAGCCGGGAGCGGACATACGGAACCAGGCAATAAGTACAGAATTGTTGACAGCCATCCTGAACTTTGAGAAAGTATCTTATTTTCTGGCCGATCAGACAGGCGCAGGCGGTCGGTTCAAGCTTGGTCTGGCCTTGAGAACCAACAATCAAGTTGACGATTTTTTTCCTTTCATTAACCTTGAAAAAATACGCGCAAGAAGAATTTTTTTTTGCTTCCGACCAATAAGCTGATGGCCAACAGCCGGACAACACGATTTTTGCCTCGGGGTTCTCCCGTCTGGCCTTGGCAATCATTTGGCGGGTTTTTCGGATGGCAGTAGCGGTGACAGCGCAAGAATTAACGATCGCCCAAGCCGCGTTTTTTTCCACTACCTTAAAACCAGCGCCTCGAAGAGACCGGCTGATTTCCGCGGAATCGCACTGATTAACCTTACAACCCAAAGTATAAATATTGAATAACAATTTTTTATTACCCATATAAAAAAATCCCGAATCGGGAAAATTATCATTACTTCCCCGCCCCCTGAGCCGAGGACAGGATTTGAACCTGCGACCAATGGTTTACAAAACCACTGCTCTACCAACTGAGCTACCTCGGCTAATAAGGCGGGGAGCGAAAATGAGGTGCGCTGTACAGGGCTTGAACCTGTGACCTTCTCCTTAAAAGGGAGCTGCTCTACCAGCTGAGCTAACAGCGCGTTTTATTATGCAGATGATGATGGAATTAAATCACAAAAAAACTCGCAATTTTCTGTTTGGCAAGTTATTAGTCTTTCGCGCGTTACTTTTCTCGTGAATGTTAATATATCATAAACTGGTGTTTTTGGCAATAAGAATTTTATTATTTAATTTTAGCCAGAAAATTAAAGATATTATTTAATTTTTTTTGATTTTTTTTGCCTTGCCATTTTCCCGCTAATTAAGTAAAATGTTATCATGCCGCAAGGATCAATCATTAATGAAAAAATTCCGCCGCAAAACCTGGAAGCCGAGCAGTCCTTGCTCGGCAGCCTTTTGATTGATAAAGACGCAATCATCAAAATCGCGGACATGCTCCACGAACAGGATTTTTATAAAGAAAGCCATGCAGTCATCTACGCGGTAATTAAAGATCTTTATAGCCGGCAGGAACCGATTGACATATTAACTGTTTCTAATCGTCTTGAGGAAAAAAAAGGCTTAGTTGGGGCTGGCGGCCGTTCATATCTCGCGCAATTGACCAATGCTGTGGCGACCGCTTCCAATGTGGAATTTTATGCCAGTATCATCCGCCGCAAAGCGACTTTGCGGCGTCTCCAGCAAGCGGCGGCGGAAATCGCGGAAATCGCTTTTCGGGAAGATGAAGACATTGAAAAAATTCTGGACGAAGCGGAACAAAAAATTTTTGCCGTTTCCCAGAAATTCCAAAGGAACATTTTTTTGTCCATTGACAAGCTTCTTTCTGACGCTTTTGACCGGATTGATGAGTTGCATAAACAAAGCGGCAAATTGCGCGGCTTGACTACCGGTTTTATTGAATTGGATAAAATTTTAGCCGGCCTGCAGAAATCCGATTTGATCGTCCTGGCCGCCCGGCCCAGCGTGGGCAAAACTTCCTTGGCTTTGGATATCGCCCGGCAGACAGCAGTCAAGGGCAAAGCCGCGGTCGGCATATTTTCTTTGGAAATGAGCAAGGAGCAATTGGTTGACCGCATGCTTTGCGGCCAAGCCAATGTCAGCCTGTGGCGCATGCGCACCGGCAATCTGTCCGACCAGGAGGAAGATAACGATTTTACCCGCATCGGCGAAGCCATGGGCGTGCTTTCTGAAGCGCCGATTTACATTGATGATTTTGCGACCTCCACGGTCATGGATATCCGGACAAAAGCCCGCCGCCTGCAGATGGAAAAAGGCCTGGATCTCTTGATTATTGACTATCTCCAACTCATGGAAGGACGCGGCCACTACGGCGACAACCGCGTCCAGGAAATTTCTGAGATTACTCGCGGACTGAAAGGCATCGCCCGTGAGTTGAATATTCCGGTTTTAGCTCTTTCCCAGCTTTCGCGGGCCGTTGAACAAACGCGGCCGGCCATTCCAAAACTTTCGCATTTGCGCGAATCCGGTTCCATTGAACAAGACGCGGACGTGGTGATGTTCATCTATCGCAAAGCGGCGGACCGGAATTATAATTTTGACGATCTTAACGAAGACGAAAAACACACCGCGGAAATTTATATTGCCAAGCATCGCAATGGTCCGACCGGAAAGGTCAATTTATATTTTGATGAAAATCCGGTGAGCTTTAAGGATTTGGCGGAAAATTTTTCTGGCGG
Source organism: Candidatus Falkowbacteria bacterium CG23_combo_of_CG06-09_8_20_14_all_49_15 (assembly GCA_002771615.1). GTDB lineage: Bacteria > Patescibacteriota > Patescibacteriia > Patescibacteriales > UM-FILTER-48-10 > UM-FILTER-48-10. The sequence continues at coordinate 6,926 of PCSD01000002.1, read as the reverse complement.
CTTTCCGGAATAAATCTATTTATTATTTATTTAGCCCGCTCAAGCGGTAAAAAATCTTATGTTCAGCAAACTGAAACACTTTAAAGAATTACGCGATCAGGCGAAAAATATCCGCCAGGTTTTGGGCAAGGAATCGGTCAAGACGGAAAACAAGGGCGTAACCTTGACCATGGACGGCAATATGGAAGTGTCGGAAGTGGTGATTGATCCGAAATTGAATCCGGAACAGATCGCCCAAGCCGTCAAGAACTGCGTTAATGAAGCCATAAAAAAAACCCAAAGGATTATGGCGGAAAAAATCCAATCCCTGGGCGGCTTAAAAAATCTGTAAAAATGACTTATCCTCCCGCTATTAAAAATTTGATTGATCAGTTGGCCAAATGGCCGTCTGTCGGTCCAAAAACCGCGGAAAGATATGTTTTTTTCCTCTTACGGCAAAATCCGGAAGATCTTCAGAAATTGGCGCAAACAATCGCGGAATTAAAGGAAAAAATTACTGTCTGCCAGGAATGCCGCGCCGTTTCCCAAAGCGATCCTTGTTCAATTTGCGCTGATTCCAACCGAGACCGCCGGGTCATCTGCCTGGTGGAAAACAGCCAAGACCTGCTGGCGATTGAATCGGCAAAGACATTCGCGGGCGTTTATTTTGTTTTGGGCAAAATTCTTAGCCAGGCCGAAGCCGTCCGTCCTCAAGATCTGCCTTTAGCGCTTTTGCGGGAAAAAATCAAAAAAGCAAACGCCCAAGAGCTGATTCTCGCCTTTAATCCCAGTATTGAAGGTGAAACAACGGCCCTTTATCTGCTCCAGGCCTTAAAACCATTGAATTTGAAAATCACCCGCCTGGCTCGAGGTTTGCCAATGGGCGCAGACCTGGAGTACGCGGATGAGATCACTTTGTCCAATGCCTTAAAATATCGCCATTCTCTTAATTAAAGAACAGCGACAAAAACACCCCTATTATTTAGGGGCGTTTTTTAAGAAGAAAAAAATGTTCGTGCCCTTAAGCAATGGCGGTTATTTCAACTTCCGTGATCGGTTGGCGGTGGCCGCGGTTACGAGTGTAGCGGGTCTTGTTCTTGAATTTGAGCACATTGATTTTTTTATCCAGATAATTTCTTACCACTTTTCCCGTTACTAATTCCCCCAAAGACGGCTGGCCGACTTGCAGCTGCTTGCCCGCCTGATCGGCAACAAGCAAGGTATCAAATTTCACTTGCGCGCCAAGCTCTTGGTCAATTTTTTCAATTTTGATTTTTTCCCCGACTTCAGCCACATACTGCTTGCCGCCGGTTTTAATTACAGCAATTTTATCCATAAATAAATTTACAGTCAAACTGGTTTAAAGGATATTTGACTGGTAGCTAACAATATACTCCATTATAATTAAAAACTCGCGTTTGTCAAATTTACTCTTGTTTAGGCGCGTTTAATGGCGTTAGCAATGATTTTAACAATATTTTTATTTGTAATATTAGGTAAAATATTAGAAAGTGTGGGTTTGACGCTTTTGGCAATAGCCAAGGCGGCCGCCAACTTCATTTTTAAACTGACGATTTTTATGCGCTTATCCAAAAGCCCGCGAAAAAGGCCGGGAAAGACCAAGGCATTATTTATTTGGTTGGGAAAATCCGAACGGCCGGTTCCGACTAGGCCGGCGCCGGCTTGGTGCGCCTCGGCTGGCATAATTTCCGGCACTGGATTAGCCATGGCGAAAATAATCGGTTTTGGATTCATTTTTTTGATCATGTCCGGCTGTAAAGCACCGGCCTGCGAAACACCGATAAAAACATCCGCTTTTACCAAAAGAGCGGCCAGCTCCCCTTTCTGGCCCTGTTGATTGGTTTTTTCCGCCAACGCTTTTTTATAAGGATTTAAATCCGGCCGGCCGTGGTAAATGGCGCCCCGCGTATCGGCCAAACTTATATCGCTTACGCCATAGGCTAAAAGCAAACGCGCGATCGCTAAACCGGCGGCGCCGGCGCCATTAATGACAATTTTCGCTTTTTTTATCGGTTTTTTCAAAACCCGACCGGCATTAATCAGGGCGGCCAGGACAACAATCGCTGTTCCGTCCTGGTCGTCATGAAAAACCGGGATATTAAGTTCCTTTTCCAGCCTTTCCAAGATTGCGAAGCAACGGGGCGCGGAAATATCCTCCAAGTTTATGCCGGCAAAACTGGGCTCAAGCTGACGGCAAAAAAGCACTATTTCATCAACTTCTTTAGCTTTTATACAAAGAGGGAAAGCGTCAATACCGGCAAATTCCTTGAAAATAACCGCCTTGCCTTCCATGACCGGCATGCCCGCTTCCGGTCCGATGTCCCCGAGGCCAAGAATCGCCGTGCCATCGCTGACAATCGCGATTTGGTTGGCGCGATTAGTCAATTGCCATGATTCTTCCGGATTTTTAGCGATTGCCAAGCTGACCGCGCCAACGCCTGGCGAATAGGCAAGTGACAGATCTTGGCGAGTTTTAAGCCTGACTTTGGGCTGAATGGCTATTTTACCGCGGCGGCGGCGGTGCAAATTAATTGAAGCTTGGTTGTTGTCCATAATTTTTTATAATTATTTATTTCTGCTTAATGCGTGGGGCGTCTTTGAAATAACGACGGTTTTTCAGTTCCGGGGGCAGATATTCCTGCTTTTCCGTGTAATCGTAATCCGGGCTGTATTTATAGTCCCGGCCATAGCCGATGTCGCGCATAAGCTGGGAGGAAGCATTGCGCAAATGCAGAGGGACCGGCAAATTGCCGTTATTTTTTGCGTCCTGGGCCGCGGCTTGATAAGCCTGGTATAATTCGTTAGATTTTTCGCATTTGGCCATATATACCACCACCTGCGCCAGGATGACATTGCACTCGGGTAAACCAAGGAAATGGCAGGCTTGATAAGCGGCTACGGCCTGCTCCAAGGCGCGAGAATTCGCCAAGCCGATGTCTTCAGAAGCGAATCTGACCAAGCGGCGGGCGATATAAAGAGGATCTTCCCCGCCCGTTAGCAAACGTGCCAGCCAATATAAAGCGGCATCGGCATCGGAGCCGCGCAACGCTTTATGCAAGGCGGAGATGAGGTTGTAATGCTCTTCGCCGTTTTTATCATAAAGCAGGTAGGATTTCTGAAAAGCCTCTTTGATGACCGCCGGGCTCACGGCTTGATCCTTTATTTCTCCGGCCAAAGCGGCTATATACTCCAAGACATTTAAAGCGGTCCGGGCATCGCCATTGCTCAGGCGGGCCAGTAATTTGATGCTGTCCGCAGGAATATCCAGGCGGATATTTCCCAAACCATTATCAGGATCAGCCAAGGCGCGGCGGATAATGGCTTCAAGATGTTCATTGTCCAGGCGGTTGAGCACAAAAACTCGGCAACGAGAAAGCAAGGCGCCCCGCACTTCAAAGCTGGGGTTTTCCGTGGTCGCGCCGATCAAAGTAATCGTGCCTTTTTCCACGTGCGGCAAGAGTGCGTCTTGCTGGGCTTTGTTCCAGCGGTGGATCTCATCCACAAAGAGGATCGTCTTAATATCTTCAATTTCGTTTTCTCGCGCTTTTTTTATCACTTCTTTCAAGTCGCGCACGCCGCTTGTTACCGCGCTCAAACGAATGAATTCCGCTTGAGTCTTTTTCGCGATAATCTGCGCTAAGGTGGTTTTGCCGGAACCGGGGGGACCCCAGAGAATCAATGAAGGGACTTGGTCAGCCGCAATCGCCTGCCGGAGCATCTTCCCCGCCCCGACCACCGCGTCCTGGCCGAGAAAATCATCCAGGCGGACCGGGCGCATCCGTTCGGCCAAAGGAATTTTTTTCGCTGTTTCCATATCTGAATATTAGACAATTTTTGGAAAAAAAGCAATAAAAAGGCGAGATTAAACATGTTTTGCTCGCCTTATTAAAAAAAAGATAAATAAGCTAAAAATTTATAAAATTCATTTTTTTGGTAATTTATTATTGCCCATTTCCGCCAAATCGTCTTTGTCGGCGTGAATATTCTGCCAGCGCCAGCTCAACATCGCTTTCTTCAAAATCCGGCCAATATTTTTTCAAAAAAAACAATTCGCTATAGACAGATTGCCAAAGCAGGAATCCGGATAAACGTTGCTCGCCGGAAGTGCGGATAATCAAGTCCGGGTCGGGCAAATCACCATGGTAAAGATATTTTTTAATCAGGCCTTCGTGGATCTGGTCGGGTTGAATATCGTTTTTTAAAATCTTTTTCAGCGCGTCCACGATTTCCGCGCGGCCGCCGTAATTGAGGCAAAGGTTGATCGTACCGGATCGGCCGTCTTTGGTCGCACGAGCCGCTTCCGCGCAAAGTTCCGGCAGATCACCGGGCAATTCTTCCACCCGGCCGCTGATAAAAAGACGGTAGCCGCGGGCTTGAAAATCTGATAAATGGCTGTTAAGGGCATCAGCCATAATCTTCATCAGATAATTGACTTCCTGGGCTTCTCTTTGCCAATTTTCCGTGGAAAAGCAATAGAACGAAAGCAATTTTACGCCTTGGCGAAAAAACCAATCCGGCACCTGCTTCAATTTCAGGAAACCGCGGCTGTGCCCTTCATAGGCGGGTAGATTCCTTTCTTTTGCCCAGCGGCGATTGCCATCCATGATGATGCCGATGTGGTGGGGAATTTCCTTTTTTTCTTCTTTTTTTGCAGGCACGGCAAGCATATTTTTTATAGATTGCGGGTGTCATAGGCCCAATGAAGAAGGGCTTGACGTTGTTTTCTTCGGCAATTCCAGTCAAAAGCGCGGCAATTTTTTTGGATTTGCGCCAAATGACGGCGCATCGCGCGCCACCTTTTGATTTGTCTTAAATCTTCTTCCGGCCAACGGCGGCCTTGGTAATAACGGCAATACCACTGGAACCAGCCGCGCGGATCAGCCGGGTTGATCCAGCCTTTTGCCCGCCAAACCGCCAAGGGTTGGCGGGCATTGACTTGGAAAAAATTCAATTTCGGCTCATGTTTTGCTGGACAAAGTTTGGCGTGCGCGAACCAAGCGGAGGGAAATTCTGGCCGGCAATCAGTCATATACTTTCCGCCAAAAACACCCAAAGCGAGCATTTCCGCCGGCTTTAATTCCGGCCTAAACATAGGGAAAAAATTTTTTCCTGCCGGTTCGCTTAAATAATAAATATAATTTTTCTGCATCAAGTCATTAACGACCATTTTTTTCCAAAATTTCCCGGTTTTCATAAAATTCTTAGCCTTTTACCTTTTTTTATTATAGTTAATCGCCAATAAAAAAGCAAAGGCCCGGCAATTCTGGCCCTGCTTCGCGGTGGACGGCACAGGATTTGAACCTGTGACCTCCACGATGTCAACGTGGCGCTCTAACCAACTGAGCTAGCCGTCCGCTTGTATTTATTATATGGTCGGGGTGCCGGGAATTGAACCCGGATTACACGCACCCGAAGCGTGCGTAATACCGTTATACCACACCCCGAAAAATTAATTTTGGCGTTAAATATTTGAAAAAAATTATTTTTTTTTCAACAACTCGTCTTTTTTTAGAATTTTTTTTACAATAACATAAAGCATAATCAGAACGATCAGAAAAGTCAAACCGGCGTTTATAATGGCGCCAATATCAAAAACCGAGCCTTTAATGACAAATTTCAGATCCTTGAATTTTTCATTGGGAATGACCAGGTTTAATAGCGGCCAAAAAAGATTTTTCACAAAGGCGTCAATGAAATCCTTGGTGATCTGGGCGGAAATTACGCCGATGGCCAAACCGATTACGGAATATTCTTTCAAGAAAGAAAACAAATCCGAGAAAAATTTCTTTTTCTCCTGGATAGGCTCTTTTGGCTGTTCTTCCGGCATATAATTACTAATAAAAAATTCTTAAGGGAATTTTCAATATTTATTTTAGAGCCACATATACATAGTGGTTTTGATATATTTAAAGAAGTTAGTCGGGGGGCAAGAAGATGCAGATGTGTAAGACACGGACGATCGTACCCACGGTTTGGCCATA
>PCSD01000002.1:829-934 GCA_002771615.1 Candidatus Falkowbacteria bacterium CG23_combo_of_CG06-09_8_20_14_all_49_15 | reverse complement strand
ACAAAGAAAAACACGTGGTGTCTGCTGGACGATGTCAGAACTTTCTTTGAGCAAAATCCAGACGCCGACTGACGCAAAATTGCTTCGCAATTTTGCTAACGGCTC
>PCSD01000002.1:0-789 GCA_002771615.1 Candidatus Falkowbacteria bacterium CG23_combo_of_CG06-09_8_20_14_all_49_15 | reverse complement strand
GTTCGCATTAACCGAAGTCGGCGAAGCCGATTTGGACGGAGCGAACTGCAAGTGAGTGTAGTCGGTTAATGCGTGTTATATTCTCCGAAGGACAAAATTTTAGTGCAACGTTGCGAAGCAAAAATTTTGAGTTTGGGAGCCCCGCCAAGAAATATACTTATTTACAAACTACATTCTCATAACTTTGACAAATACAATTTTTACCGTTTTCGACCCAGCTTTCTTTAACTTTGTGGACATTAGAAGTTCCAGCGCCACAAAAAGAATATCGAGGCATATAATCAGTAGCGCATTCTTCTTTTAGCTGAGCTTCATGATTTGCAGTAAATTCTTCTAGTTTATATATTACCTCATCAGCTATTGATGGGCACCTTGTGTCCACACTATTAAACTTTTCCCCTAAAGTTATATTGAGATACTGTGGGCCAACTGCTATAGGACAGTTCGCACTTGTAAGAATAAAAAAATTGATTTTGGTTATAGTATTTATGAGTTCTTCTTTTTCTTTTTCTGAAATGAGGTATTTTATCTCACACACTTCTTCGCCTTTAGCTTCACTAAAAGTCTTAAATCTAACTTCATTATTATTTACTGAAAATACTTCATTTATACTAGCATCATATTTTATTAAGAGTGGTGTTGTTTTAATACAACCAGCAAGTATAATAATACCTACAACTGTTAACGCAAAAATTCCATAAGTTAGATATTTGTTTTTTGTCATCATAATCATTGTAAATTTAATAAGTTAATAAAGTTTTTGTTCAGGAGGCGGGCTCCCAAATTGAA
>PCSD01000074.1 GCA_002771615.1 Candidatus Falkowbacteria bacterium CG23_combo_of_CG06-09_8_20_14_all_49_15 | reverse complement strand
CAAAAGTGTCTAAATAGGACATTTCTAAAAAACGCCAAATAGGACATTTCTATAAAACTTTTACACACCCCTTTTTTTTCTTGACACTTTGGCTTGGGAAGGCTAAGATAATACGATTTATCTGATTATCCAGAGGACTGACCCGTTGGAAATTTTTTTTAACAATAATGGGTAGTAAAGATCCGCGCATGATCCGGATTAAGCAGTTTAATTGAAAAATGATCAACGGGTAAGTCTTGAATTAAAAAAACAAAAAACAAGGAGGAAAAAATGAAAAAGTTCATTTACATTTGGTGTTTACTGTCGGTGTTCATATGCGCAACGCCGGGATTCGGCCAGTTAAAACTGGCGGTGTATAACACCTCGCCAGTCATCAGTCAGCAGTTGTTTGATCAGCCGCACTTCCGACCGGAAAAATTCGGCTTGATCATAATTGATCTGGACAACTGGGTAAATAACCCAGGATCCATTATGAAGATCAAGGAAGTCAATGGAAAAGCAAAAGTTTTGGTTTATAGTAACCCTTTTGAGGTTTACCATAAACCAATGGCCGCGCGGCCCTTGAACCAGAAGCTGACCGCCCTGATGATGAATAAAGGCGGAAAGCACGCGGATTGGTGGCTTTGGACCACCAAGCGGCAGAATATTGTATTTTATTCGTCGCTGCCATACTGGGTAATGAACATGTCCAGCAACTGTCCGCTCGTTGACGGGCAACGTTGGAACCAGTTCATCGCGGATTTTTACGCCCAGGATGTACTGACCAAAGAGCCGCGTCCGGACGGCTGGTTCATGGATAATTCCACGGCGGATATATTTTGGGTGAACAAGGCCTGTATTCACCCAAAAGACAAAACGGCTTGGATTGACGCCGATTTAGACGGCCAGCCGGACCGGGAGAAGGATTTGGACGCGGCGTGGCAGAAGGGACAGAGCGAATTTGTGGAGCGGCTCCGTTCGCGCGCTGGCAAAAAGTTTCTGGTGGTCGGCAACAAGGGCAAACCAGAATACTGGCCCGGGCTTTTTGACGGGAAGATGTTCGAGCATTTTCCCTTTGACTACGCCGGCGAAGATAAGCGGGCTGGCGGTTGGTATCAATGCATGGCCAATGCCAGCCAGACCGGGCCCTTGACGATCATCCAAGCGCAATGGCCGACCACGCCGGACAAGTTCAATTTTGTCCTGGCGAGCGCCTTGCTCGCGGATGCGTATTTTTGCGTGGGTCACAACCAGTGGCGGTGGTTTCCCGAGTATGATGCCGCCGACCGGCTGGGCGCGCCCACCAGCGGAATTATCGCTGAAGACGATTCCGTCTGGAGCCGAGAATTCGTAAATGGCCAGGTGAAAGTCTGGCCGAATATACAAAAAGGGGAGATTATCCTAAAGCCATAGTCTCTCCAAAAAAACAAGCGGATCAACCTTTGATCCGCTTTTATTTTTCTATCAGTAAAACCGTTATATAATAAATCAGCTTAATCACCATTAAAAAAATATTACCTGGCTGCGGGACCTGGATTCGAACCAGGATAAACGGCTTCAAAGGCCGCTGTCCTACCGTTAGACGATCCCGCAATCAAAAAACTACCGATCCTGGCAGTAGTAATATTATTAGATAATATATAAAATATGTCAATCTTGTGCTCAGATCTTGGAATAGACCCGCAGAGCGCTCAAGGAAGCGATAATATTCACCAACGCCGCGGCAACGAATTGGGTAGCGAAGATAGTGAAAAAATTTTCCCGGTAATGTTCAAGCAAATTGATGTTATAGCCGACAAAAAAAGCTTCCAGGTAGGGTTGGAGCACGGTCAGGAAAAGGAAATACACGGCCACAATCGCGCCCAGGCTGACCAGGGCATAGATCAGCCCGGAAAAAACAAAAGGCAGCTTGATGAACCAGTTGGACGCGCCGACCAGGCGCATGATCGCGATTTCGCGGCGGTGGGTATAGGTGGCCACACGCACGGAATTATAGACCACCAGGATGGTGATGACCGCGAAAATTAGGCTGATGAGCAGGCCGGCTTCCGCCACCTTGGCCGTGATACTGTCTATTTTTTGCAGCATCAGCTTGTAGTTCGCGAAATTGCGCGATTCGATCAAGGGGCTGTCCAAAGCGTCCAGCCGCTTGGATAAGTCATCAATGCTCTCAAAACTGTTCGGTTTGATGATCAGGGTGGGGGAGAGCGGATTCCTTTTCAGCTGTTTTAAAGCGTCAATGATCTCCTGGTTATCCTGGTGCTTGTCTGTGAAAGCGGCCAGGGCCTTGTCCTTGGAAATATAATCCACATTTTTAACGTCCGGCAGGCTTTTAAGGCGCTGGCTCAAGGCCAGGATTTCTTCTTCAGTCGCGTCATTTTTCAAAAACAGGCTCACGTCAATTTTTTCCTTCACGGCGCTTACGGTCGCTTGTCCGATGACCTTGACTGTGTATAGTAAATTTATTGAAAATAAGGCTAATATTAAAATAATAATAATAACTAAAGACAGCCAGATATTTCGGATGATATCCTGCAAGCTGAATTTGACTGCTCTTAAAAGCGAGATAAAAAGCATAGATTTATAATAGATATTTACCGACCGCCTGGTCGCTGACAATCTGGCCGTTTTCAATCGTGATCACCCGCCGGCGTAAACGATTGACGATTTCGCGGTTGTGAGTGACCAGGATGACCGTGGTGCCGAATTTGTTGATGCGCAAAAGCAGGTCGATTATTTCGTTCGCGTTGATGCTGTCCAGATTGCCGGTCGGCTCGTCGGCCAGAAGGATTTTCGGGCGGTGGACCAGGGCGCGGGCGATGGCCACTCTCTGCTGTTCGCCGCCGGAAACTTCAAACGGATAGCGCGCCAGCTTATCTTCCAGGTTGACGATGCGCATCACGTGCGGGGCGATGGTGTTGATTTTTTTCCGGCCGGAGCCGCAGACTTGCAGGGCGAAAGCGACGTTTTCCAAAAGCGTCTTTTTCGGCAGGAGCTTGAAATCCTGAAAAATGACGCCGATCTGGCGGCGCAGGACCGGGACCTCGCTACGTTTGATCCGGGTGATGTCCCAGCCGCCGACCACGATCCGGCCGCCATCAATTTTTTCCTCGCTGATCAAAGTTTTGACCAAAGTCGTCTTGCCCGTGCCGGATTGCCCGACAATGGACACGAATTCACCCGGCTTGATGTGCAGGTTGACATTGTTCAACGCGACCACGTCGTGGGAATATAGTTTTTTGACATTGACGAATCTGATCATAGATAATCACGCGAAAATTAACGGACTGAGCGCAGGCCGTAGGCGAGCAGATCCGCGGTTTCGCGGAAACTTTGCTCACGATTGGCGATGTTCATGGTAATGGCGATGACATTGCGCCCTTGCTTGTCCGGAGCGCGCAGGACAAGGCAGTAGCCGGCTTCCTCAAGATATCCGGTTTTGGCGCCGGTAAAATTAAAACGGCCGCTGGCCAGCAATTTGTTGGTGTTTTTGATCCGATGGGCTTTTTTGGTATTGATGGTGGTAAAGCTGTATTCTGCCAAGCCGGCGGCTTGTCGGATGGCCGGCTCGCGGAAAACATTTTGCGCCAGCAAAGCCAAATCCCGGACTGTACTCAGGTTATCCGGCGACAAACCGGTCGGCTCCACGAAAACCGTGCCAGAGGCGCCCCAAGCCGCGGCCATTTCATTCATTTTGGCAATGAAATCCGGCCGCGAAAGTCCGCTGGCTCGGACCAGTGTTTCCACGGTATTGTTCGCGGATCCGACCAAAGAAGCATAGAGCGCGTCGGCCAAAGTCAATTCGTCGCCCGCGTTCAATTTGACGCGCGCCGATTCCCATTCCTGGCAATATTCGTAATTATATTTCTCATCGTCAATTTTATAAGCAATAATTTTGGTCAGATCCGGTTTGGTGTCTAAGAAGACTTTCGCGGCCATAATTTTGGTCAGACTGGCTAAAGGCCGGGAAGTGGTGCCGTTTTTTTCCAGCAAGACCGTATTATTATCTTCAGAAAAAATGAGCGCGGACTCGGCCGTTGTTTGGGGCTGGCTGCCGACCGCGGCGTAAAAATCCGAGAAAGAAGGGGAGACGAAAAGCGGCTCAATGCGGACGCCAATAACGCCTTCGGACAGAGAGCTGATTTTTAAAAACGCTTCTTTCTCCAAATCAATCACACGGTTCGGATGCCGGCGCCGGTCCGGTCCATAATCATTAATTGTAACATCAACGAATTTATTGTTCAACAGGCTGTGAACGCGCAAGCGGGAGCCGATTGGCCAATCCGGCGAGGCCGCGAAATTGCCCGGCTTGTATTTGTACCAGCTGGCCAAACCGGCATCCAATCTTTCCGGATCCGCGAAGATCGCCAAACGGGCAAAGGGCAGGTGGATAAGGGCACGGACGAAATTTTGCGCGGGGAAATCAACGGTGGGCAAGGGTCGCCAGCCATTGTAGTTCTTGTCAAAAAACATGACTTTTTTCAGCTGGTGGTTCTGTTTCGGATAGGAAATCTGCAGATAAAAGGGCCGCTCATGGCTGTAGGCTTCTTTATTTTTAAAGTCAAATTGATAGACCGGGCTTAAAAGATCATATTTCCAGGGCTGGGCCAATTCTTCATTAAGTTTGATTATTTCCACAGCCGTGCTTTTGCTTAAAATACCGGGGGTCAGCGAGATTTTGAAGGACGTGTCCAGGTCAACAGTATAGCCGCGGACGATCGTTTCTTCGTCTAAATGGATGGTGCGGGTGATATTTTCCGCGACTGCCGTCTCATCCGACCAAGCCGATTGCTCTGATGTTTCGTCCGCGCGGGCGGCAAAGACAACGGCCAACAGGCAAAAAATAAAATAAAAAAAGACAGGAAATTTTTTTATTATCATTGATTTGACAGATTTTATGAATTGTTTTTATTATAGCATAGCCGCAACGACCAGAGCAAGGAATTTTTTGCTTTTTTATTTCATTTAATATACAATCAATTACAAATTGGCAATTCCGGCTTTGGCGGGTATCGTATAACGGTTATTATAATAGCTTCCCAAGCTATGGATACGGGTCCGACTCCCGTTACCCGCTCTTGGATAAGATTTTTGCCGGCCTGTAAACTAATTTATCAAATCAAAATGATATTAATTTGCCCGCGTAGCTCAGCTGGTAGAGCAGCACTTTCGTAAAGTGAAGGTCGTCGGTTCAAATCCGACCGTGGGCTCAAGAAATTTTTAAAATTTAGCCAAGATCCAAACCGGAAAATTCGCGCTTTCGGCCATTAAATATTCTTCCAGGTTGATCGCTTCCACCATAATATAATTGAAAGACAGGGTTGGCGCAGGGCTGTTCAAACGGAGAAAAACATAGAGATTGCCCTTGGCCGGCACCACTTCGCTCACCTCGCCAGCCACAATTTCGTTAATTTCCGAGCCAAAAGCCGCCACTGCTTCTTCGCGGCTGGAAAATTCAATTTTGCCCAGCCGGTCCGCGTATTTGGCGGCGACGGAATTGAATTCGCCGCTGTTTTTTATCATGTCCAGGATTTTGCCCGTCCTTTGCCAGGCGACCTGGTTGATTTCCCGATCCCGCAAGATCATTTCGTTCAATGGCGGCCAAACCTGATCCCTTGGGCGATCAGTCAGAAATTTTTTCTTGATCAGGCGGTTAAGGAATAAGCTGCGCGCTAAGGCTTTTGGCCATTCTGCTTGAAGTTCCGGCAATTCGGGATTTTTGGCTAAGAAGTTTTTTTTCAAATCAACATAAGCGTAGAAAGAAATGAACCCGGCGCGGCTGATGACGGCGGGAACCGGAAATTTATTTTCCAGTTTTCTGGCCAGCGGCTTATCAAGAGAAAAATATAGTAAGAGAAAGCCAAAAATGATATAGGCGGTCAAACTCAGAATGGCCAAGCCAAGAATCGTATAGCTGGCAAAATAAAAAGTTTTTTTTCCCCAGGCAAGCAAGCCGTTCAATGATTTTTTTGCGGACCAGCGGGCATTCTGGAAAAAGACGATGATTTTTTTGCGGCGGATTTTTCGCCTGATATTTTTTTCTTTCTTTTTT
>PCSD01000087.1 GCA_002771615.1 Candidatus Falkowbacteria bacterium CG23_combo_of_CG06-09_8_20_14_all_49_15 | reverse complement strand
GCCTATTTTGAAATGATCGGCGTTGCACAGAAGGCGAACAATGCTTACAAGGTTAGCAGCGGCATGGAACCGAGTGAAAAACGAGCGCTCTGATTAGATTTTTCTATCCGTGCCATGCAGCTGATGGTCCGGTCGTCGGCTTCTGCGAGCGCCTTGATTCTCTTTTCTTGTTCTTTTCTTTCATCCACTTAAATTAACAAAGGTTTTTTTGTTCACCAACGTTTTCTTAGAAATTAAAGGTTGACAAGGTTTACTAAATATTTTAAAATCATATTTAGTCAGACTTGGAGCGGTTATGAAACAATCTCAAACTCACAGAAAAAGGATCCCCGAAAGGGGGAAGTTCTGTCCCGGTCCTATCTCATGGACCGCTCCAACGTTCCAAGTATAAGCCGGGACGGGACTTTATTTTTTCTTTGCTCAGGAGACTAAATCTTGAATATTGAAAAACTTTACAAACTCACAAACAAAAAGAATGCGACAAAGAATAACACTCTGTGGGGTGAAAATATCACCCACGGAACGGATGCAAAAGAACATTATCTATGTTCACCAACCGTGATCCATGCGTATCGTGACATCAATCTCGCCGTGCTTCTGAATCCTATACATGCAAAAATTGAACGCAAAGAAATAAAAATATGGGAGGCAATCGGGATCGTGGTTGTTGAGGATTGGGGAAAAGTGGGATGTTCTGTATTGTCGACAATCCGAGAAATTGAATGGCCTATCTGGATCAAAAAAGAAAAAGACGTACAGATCCTTTTCGCAGCATTATGTGCTGAGACGGTATTACATTTTTATGAAAAAAAATATCCGGAAGATTGTCGACCTCGGAAGGCAATCGATGCGGCGAAAAAATATCTGGAAAAGAAAACCCAGGCCTCCGCCTATGCCGCCGATGCCGCCGCTTTTGCCGCCGCCCAGGCCGCCGCCGATGCCGCCGCCCAGGCCCCCGCCCTTGCCGCCCAGGCCTCCGCCCATGTTGCCACCCAGGCCGCCCAGGCCGCCCAGGCCGCCCAGGCCGCCTATACCGCCTCTGCCGCCTCTGCCGCCTATGCCGCCTATGCCCATGTCGCCTCTGCCGCCTATGCCGCCGATGCCGATAAAATTGATTTTGCGACTCTGGCAAAGCAAG
>PCSD01000005.1 GCA_002771615.1 Candidatus Falkowbacteria bacterium CG23_combo_of_CG06-09_8_20_14_all_49_15 | reverse complement strand
ACTTATGGAGTAGATAACTGATCTGGCCTCGCCAGTTCAGGCTCATCTTTCAATGAGAAAAGACTTATTCATATTGACTTGGTTGGCCAATCTTGCTTATAATGTAAAAAATTGGCAAACCAGCCAAACAGCCCAAAAAAGGCTTTTTTATTTTTCACCGCGATCGGCTCACAATAATTCTTACAGCTTCTAATCACATTCAATATTTAACACACAATATCCAACCAATATCCAAATTTTTCCCACAGGCAAACCGCATGGCGAATGCCTGCCTTTTGTCGGCGAAGCCTTGCATCAATTCGCCCGCGGCACGGACCTGGTCTTGAATATCGCGCCGGAAGGATGCATGGTAGCCAACATGGCGCAAATGGCGGCAGAACCGGCCCGGGAAACAGCCGGCGGCGGGCGCCGGAGCGGCAGGATCCAAGGGATCTTTTCCCTGGAAGGCGAAATTGATGAAGAGAAGCTCGCCCTGGCCGCCTTGAAAATTCTGGGTCCGGAAAAATATTACCGAGCGGACTAGATCTTCGGAATAATAAAAGCTCCGCTTGTCAGGCAATAGTCAAGAATTGGCTAATTCCAAAGGGACCGCGTTCGGCGGCTCTTTTGCCGGGCCGGACAAAGGCTTAATAACCCGCGGCCGGCCGAAGACAAAAAGATTTTCCCGGTAGACTCATCCGTCCGCCTCAGGCGGCCGGATATATGTCAGCCAATATTTTTTGTTTGATCCAAAACTTGACTAAAGCGCAAGCGGAGCTTTTTTCCTCCCGTTCCAATTATACCGCAAAATCGGATTTCAACCAAGAAAAAGCCGGGGAACGAATTCTCCGGCTTGATTTTGTTTAACTTTTTCGAGGCTAGGAAATTATCACCTCCTCCAGATAGCTCAGGCCCGACCAATCAACCATGATTTTCGGCTGATTGTGCTCCAAATCCCAGGGCACGAAATAGGTCAGGTTCTTCTCTTGCTCGGCGTCCAGGCCGGCCGCCAATTCGCGCGCGGAGCGGACCGTGGCCAGGATTTTTCTGGCCACCGCCCCGAAGATCCGGTTCTGGTATCTTTCCAGGAGATTGACCGCCTCGTCATAATGCACGCCATTGACTTTGCGGCGCAGGACATAAGCGTTGCCGCTGTCCTGGATGGTCAGAACCGGCGGGTTGAAACGGACAAAAGCTTCTTGCGCGCGGGCGCCCCGGAGTTTTGTCTGCAAGACGGCCAGAAAGCCATTGGTCGCGTTGACCGCGGGCAAAGCGCCCAGCCGCAGCCGCTCAAAGATATGCGGCTCGCCGTCGATCGGGATTTCCTTGAGGCGGGTGGGATCATAGCCCAAGCTCAGGATATCCCGGATCATGAAGCCGTAAGACGGCATTTTTCCCCGCTCTTCCAGCCAGACGGCCAAGGATGGGCGGAAATAGTTCGGCAAAGCTTCAATGCCCTGGGCCGGGAATTCCTGGATCGTCCGCGGCAACTTCATCCATAACTGCCAATCCCCGTCAATCTGGATCCGCTTGTTCTTGACCGCCGGCGGTTCGTAGGATTGGATAGGCAAGGAAAGGATGGGCAGGGGGATAGCAATCTGTTCAATCGAATCCCCGCCGGTATAACCGGCCAGCTTGACGATGCTTCTCTTGAAACCGGCCAGCTTGACGGCCAAACGGGTGAAAAGATAGCGCGCCAAAGGCGAGACGGCTTGCGCTTCGATCTCATCCTGAAAAAACACGAGCAAAGTGCTGAGCATTTCCTTGAATTCGGAAATTGTCTGAGCCACGAAAATCTCATTCTGGCGCATGGCGATCAGGTCGTGCTTGGACTGAAGTTGGTAAAAGATCTCCGGCAAAGCCCGCCGCAAAATCTCTTGGGCTGATTTCCAGCGCGCCGGAACGTATACCATCGGATGGCCAGCTTCTTCTTTGCCTCGGCCGGCGCCGATTGAAACGCCGTTCGCTTTCCTGCTTAAAGCGGCGACCGTACCGTGACCGATGATTTCACCCAAGCTCTGCCAGCCTTGCTTTTGATACATGCCCGCGGCCGGGTCAGTGGACGGGATGATGTTGTCCAAAAGGCCGATTTCCCCGCTGTCTTCCAAAAAAATTTTGAAATTCGCGAGCAGTTGTCCGGCCAGGCCTTTACGCTGGAAAAAGGGATCAGTGTGGATGAAAAACAGATAGTGCCCCTGGATGCCTTGCACTTTCTTGGAAACCAGGGTCACGGCCTGCGCCACAGTCAAGCCGTCCGCGTTGAGCGTGAAGCGGCGATAGCCATTATGGGCGTACTTGTCCGCTTCCAGATCAATGACCGCGCCTTGCGCGGCCTGGTTGATCCTGTCTTCCAAATTATGGAAGAGCTTGTTGACCAACGAAGAATCGGCAAAGCCGGATTTTTGCTGTCCGCCCAAGAGGCTGGCAATGCCCAGCTTCTGGCCCAAATTCAGATTCTCCCCGTTCTTTTTCAATGTTTCCATCTGTTCCTCCGGTCTTGGGAAAAAGTTAATAAATCTTCCTGCCTTTTTTTTGTAATGAGCAAAAAGAAAACCGGCCCCTCAAAACGAGGAGCCGGTTTCTTGTTTTTCCTAATGGTGTCTAATTTTTCGTTAAAACACCACAAACAACCGGTCTCCCCGCAGGGCCGTAAAAGAAGAAGCCGAAATAAAAACCCGTTTTTTGTGCTGTCTTAATCATATTTATTCTACTATTGTGGATAATTATAGCAGATATGGAACAAAAGTCAATTTTTTATCTTCTTTTAAATATAATTGGCCGGTTTTTTATTATTGCTTAGAAAAATATAGCTAAAATAAGCCAAAAATTATTTTTTTATCACTTGGGCAAACGCCGCGAGAAAGTTGGCGATTTTGACCAGTTCGCTCACGCGGATCGTTTCCCTGGCCGTAAGACGGTTTTTGGTGCCAGCGGAAATGGCCACGGCCTTAATCTTTTTTTCCGCCAGGATGTTGGCGTCGCTCAAGCCGCCGTCACTGCCTACGCTCGAGACTAAGCCAAGCTGATGGTTGATCCGGATGATGCTTTTGATGAATTCGTCGCGCGCCGGCCAGGCGTAACCGCGGACGGCCAGCCTGGTTTTCAGATATAAACCAGCTTTGGCCAGGCGCACTTGTTTCTTGAACGCGCGGATGATCAGGTCGGCTTGCGCCTGTGCTTCTTTAAGGCTGAGCGCCCGCGTTTCCGCTTTGACCTCGACCCGATCCGGCACGATCCCGAGCGCGTGGCCGCCGCTGATCAAGGCGATGTTGTTCGTAACCGTCTTCGTGATCCGACCGGTCCTGATTTCCGCGATGGCGCGGCTGGCGACCCGGATCGCGTTCAAGCCCTTTTCCGGTTCCCAACCGGCATCGGCGCTGCGGCCTTTGACCACGATATCTAAATGATAGATATGAGGCGCGGCCGTAACGATCCGTCCCAAAGGCCCGGCCGCTTCAATCACCAAGGCCTCTTTAGCCCGCAGTTTATGGAAGGGCAAATTACCTGCCCCGCTTAAGCCGGCCTCTGGCCTGCGGGTAAAAACCATTTCCAGCGGCCGGTGCTTGGCTTTTTTGGTGTGCAGGCCTTGCGCCGCCGCCAGCATTGCCGCCGCGCCAGCCATGCTGTCCGCGCCCAGGACCGCGGCGCCGGCGCTCCGGATCAGATCGCCTTTTATAAGCGGCTTCGCTCTTGGTCCTGGCCCGGCCGCATCCAAACGGGCGCAATACAAAAGCGCTTCGCCCTGACCGGGTAAAAACGCGAGCACATTGCCGTAGCGGTCCGGCCGAGCCCGGCAACCCGCGGCCGCGAAGCGCCGCAAAACCGCTTGGGCTAATTTTTTTTCTTGGCCGCCGGACGGATCAATCGCGATGAGTTCCAAAAAAACCGGCAGAATGTCTTTCGCCTTGATCATTTTTTAATAAAAAATATTAAACGCGCTAAAGGCCGTAATTAAAAATCTGGCCATTGGGCTTTCTGCCTTCGCCGTGGTATAATCAGCCTATGGCAGAAATAATCCGTAAAACTTCCAATTACCCCTGGTCGTATTTCCGCCGCTTCAACCCGGTGGTCAGGATCATGATCCTCTCGGACATTTTAACGGTCATGTCCCGACTGGGTTTTGTTACGCCCTTGTTCGCCGTGTATATCACCGACCGGATCCCGGGCGGAAACTTGGAAGTGGTGGGCATCGCGTCCATGATCTATCTCCTGTCAAAAAGCTTGAGCCAGATCGCCACTTCCGCCCTGATTGACAGCATCCGAGGCGAAAAGGATGATTTTTGGGCAATGACCGGCGGCACGGCTTGTTTTTCCCTGGTCTATCTTATGTATATTTTTATCGATTCGGTGGCCGGACTATACATTCTCCAATTTTTTCTCGGCCTGGCCGCGGCTTTCCTTTTTCCGTCCTGGACCGCTTCTTTCAGCCGCCATCTGGACAAGCGGCAAGAAGGCCGGGAATGGGGAATGTATTTCACCTTGACCGATCTGTCCTCAGCCGCGGCCGCGATCCTGGGCGGCGTCATCGCCTACCGCCTCGGCTTCACCTATCTTTTTGTTCTCGCCGCGGCCGTTTCTCTGGTTGGCACGCTCCTATTGCTGAGTGTCCGGAAAAAATTCTATAAACCGACCGAGCCATAAAGGGTTTAAACTTTTGCCGTTATGGCCGGTCAAAAAATAGATTATTATATCCTCATTGGATTTGATATTTTTCCGCCAAGAAAGCAATCTTATTCTGTAAAAAAGTTAAAAAAAAGTATCCGGCCAGGGAAGATATATTAACTAAATAAAAAACGCCAAAGACAAAATAAAAATTGCCATCCAGCTTCTTGCTAAAAATAACGACCAAGAAAGCTAAAAAATACAACAGGCTAACAGCCGTACCGAAAATAAAAAATTTTACTTTAATGGAAAAACGGATTTCCGACCGTCCTAATTTTTTTATCGCCCATTTGACAATAAAAAAAACCGCTGTACATACAAGCCCGACAAAAGAAAATATTTCCAAAATTTCCTTAGTACCAAAAGAAAATGTCTCATTTTTAAATTGGGAGTTGATGATGGAAAAATAGGCCAAAAAGCGGAAAGAAAAATTTGGTTTAATGCTTAAAACGACAAAAAGCAAAACCGCCGAAAAACTTAACACCGCCGGCGCCAAGCAGGAATATTTTAAAAAACCTAAAAATAATTGCACGATAAATAAAATTTTTTTTATTACGGACACGGCTTTATTGGCGGGATCGATTATCATATAGATTGAATAGACTGATTCTTGATAACAATTCTCCCGATGTAAAATCCGAACAAAGCCAAACAGATGGCCACCGTGGCCATGACGCTCGGATATTGGCGGTCAAAACCGCTGGCGGAAAAATGTTTGAGCAGAATGCCGAGGTAAGCCCAAACCAACACCAAGCCATAAGCGATATTCCGATCTTTGCGCATCCGCAGGATTCCGATCAAGGCTCCGACCAAAAGGATAATGCTTGTCCAGACAAAGTCGGGGAGGCCGAATCCGTTCCAGCCGCTACCCACCAAAAAGACCGTGATATTGGCGATGGCCGCCACGGTAATCCAGCCGAAATACACATGAAAAGGCGTGGCCAGAAAAAATTTTTCCCGCGCGGTGAAATTTTCAACGCGCAGACGATCGGCGATTTTTATGAGCGAAGCGAGCAAAATCGCCATAATCAGGACTGACAGGCCGATGAGATCATAATGCCAGGCGAAAATCCACGCCAGATTGGCGAGCGAAGAAACAATAAAGAAAAAATTTATTTTGGCCAAAAACCCGGCCCGAACCTGGCTGTCCTTGGTGAATTGATAAAGCACAAAAACGCCCAGTAAAAGATAAATCAATCCCCAGATGGAAAAGGCCAGGCCGGCCGGCGCGAAGAGATTGGGATAGGCGTCTGATATCTCGCCGGTGGAACGATTGTTAATCGGCAGGCTGTTAGCCAAAAAATTCACCGCCACCATGGCCAGATAGGCGGCCGCGGCAAAAATTTTCATCAAGGTATTTTTCATATAAATTTTTTTCCTATTGATTAGATTTTAGCAGATTTGCGGCCGTCCGTCCAGTTAAAAACCGGAACAAGCCAGATTGTATTTTCTATAATTTATATAATGAAAGCGGCCGGCGCCGCTTTATTTGTTTTCCCGATTAGGCTATTTTTCCAAAAAAACCGCCTGGCCAGAAAATTTTCAATAAAAACGGCGAGAAATTTTCAAAAATCTCTCGCCGTTTTTTATTGGCGGTGCCTTTTGGTTAAAATCCGAACTTTTT
>PCSD01000010.1 GCA_002771615.1 Candidatus Falkowbacteria bacterium CG23_combo_of_CG06-09_8_20_14_all_49_15 | reverse complement strand
GTTGGGACGCCAACCGTTGGGATGCCCGTTGTTGGGACGCCAACCGTTGGGATGCCCGTTGTTGGGACGCCCGTTGTTGGGACGCCAACCGTTGGGATGCCCGTTGTTGGGACGCCCATTGTTGAAACGCCAACCGTTGGGACGCCCATTATTTCGACGCCCATTGTTGAAATGCCCATTGTTGGGACGCCCATTGTAGAGACGCCCTGCCAGGGCGTCTCTACGGAAAATGCGGAAAATGCGGATAATACGAATAATACGGATAATGCGGATAATACGGATAATACGAATAATACGGATAATGCGGATAATACGGATAATGCGGTCAATACGAAAAATACAATAAATATGGAAAATACCAAAAACGCCAAAAATGCCGGTAATATAAATATAAAAAATGATGAATTATTGCCCATAAAAAATTTGGATGTCAATAAAAATAATGGTGGGTTCAATAATCAAAAATTATCAAATCAAAAACCGCGCGGTGGTTATCGGCCCCAATGGCAATCAGGTTCATTGGGCGCGATTATCAACCAATTTAAACGGCAATGCACGAAATTGATCCGTCAAAATATCAATCCTGATTTTGCCTGGCAATCCCGTTTTTATGACCATATTATCCGCAATGAAAAATCTTTAAACCGCATTCGGCAATACATCATCAACAATCCCGGCCATTGGCCGAAAGACCGTTTTTTTAACATTAATAATTAAATTAATCATTATGTTCACCAAAGGAGGGAAAATCGGCGTGTTGGCCTTAGGGTCCGCCGTTTTTTGTTTATTTTTTTCCGTTTCTTCGGCCGCCGCCGTTGTGATCATCAACGAAATCGCCTGGATGGGCACGACGGCCAGTGCGAACCACGAATGGCTGGAATTGTATAACCAAACCGGAGCCGAAATTATCCTGGACGGCTGGACGCTTTTGGCCGCGGATGGCACGCCGTCTGTAAATTTGGTTGGCCGGATTGGCGCCGGCGGATATTTCCTTTTGGAACGGACGAGCGATGACACGGCGCCGGCGGTCGCCGCCGATCTGATTTATACCGGTGCCCTGGGTAATACCGGCGAAATATTAGTTTTGCGTGATGCGCAAGGTAATGTCATGGACCAGGTGGAGGCGTCGGCTGGCTGGCCGGCCGGCGATAACAATACCAAACAGACGATGAGCCGCGCGCCGGATTCTTCTTGGCAGACATCGGCCGACGCGGGCGGCACGCCCAAAACGGCCAACATGATTGCGCGACTGGAACAGCCGGACGAGGAAAATGATCCGGCTGAAACAGGCGGCAGTGCAGAGGAAAATCAGCCGCCAGCTTCATCAAGTCCGGCGCCAGCCGATCATCAGGCGAGCGCGCCGTTTGTCCGTTTGGGTGAGGCGGTCATCAATGAGTTTGTCAGCGACCCGGCAGATGGCGAAGAGGAATGGGTGGAAATATTCAACACCACGGAGAAAATTTTTTCTCTGGCCGGCTGGACACTGGAAGAAGGGAGCGGCGCGCGCACTGTTTTGTCCGGCCAGCTTTTGCCCTTCGCTTATCATCTGGTAAAAAAACCGAAAGGCAGCTTGAATAACGGAGGCGACGCCATTATTCTGTGCGACCAGAAAGGCGGACTCCTTGATCAGCTTGCCTATGGCGATTGGGATGATGGCCAAACAGCGGATAACGCGCCCAAAGCTCCGGATCCGGGCAGTACGGCGCGTAAAATCAATGGCTACAACAGTTTCAACAACAGTTTTGATTTTATCTATACTTTAACACCCACGCCCGGCGCGTCCAATATTATCGCGTTTCCCCAAGCGCGAAACCTTGATCAGCAGACGGACAATTCGTCTCCGTCGGATCAGCCGGACGATAATTTGTCCTTTGGAACCAGATTTGTCATTTCGGAAATTTTTCCTAATCCGATCGGCGATGACAGCGAGAACGAATTCATTGAAGTTTACAACCGTAGCGACCGCGAAGCCGACCTGACCGGCTGGCGCTTGGGCGATTTGAGCGCCCGTGTTTTTACCATCAAGGCCGGTACTTCCTCGCGCGCCAATATTATCCCCGCGCGCGGGTATCTGGCCATTTACCGCCGGCAAAGCAAGATCGCTTTGAATAACAATGGCGACAGCGTCAAACTGTACGCGCCCAGCCGGACCGAACCGGCTTTGGTTGTGCCCTATGAAAAAGCCCCGGAAGCTTGGTCTTTTGCGCTGGCGTCAACGAGCGCCGCAGAGATCGGCAATAATCAGTGGCATTGGACAAAGAAGCCGACGCCGGGCGCGGAGAATCTGATTGAAAAGATCCAGCATCCGCCGGCGCCGTCTTTTTCCTGCCCCGAGGAAATAATGGCCGGCCAGCCCGTCCTTTTTGACAGCTCGGACACCATTGACGAAGACAACGATCCGCTCGCCTATTTTTGGGATTTTGGCGATGGCGCCTCCAGCACTTTGGCTTTTCCGGAACATACTTTTTTCCAGCCGGGCTCATATTTGATCACTCTATTAGTTAGTGACGGCGAAAACGAAGGCCAAGCGGAAAAAGTTTTATTTGTCCGGTCCGTTGTCGAGCCGTTTGAGCTGTCGGACGCGCCGGCTGATCCATCCGCGTTTTTATTGATCAATGAATTTTTTCCCGACCCGGACGGCGATGACGCCGAAGGCGAATTTATTGAGCTATACAATCCCGGACCGCGTCCGCTTGATCTTTTCGGTTGGCAAGTGGATGACAGCAAAGGGGGCAGCCGCCCTTACCGTTTTTCTTTATCTTCATTACTCAATCCGGAAAACTACTATGTCCTGGAAAGAAGCGAGAGCGGCCTGGCTTTGAACAATACCAGCGACCGCGTCCGTTTATTTTCCCCGGCCGGCTTATTAACCGAGGAGATCGCTTATGAAAAATCCGTGGCTGGCTCGTCTTACGCGCGGACCGCTGGCCAGCGCTGGCAATGGACAAGCGCGGTTACGCCCGGCGGTAAAAATATTTTTATCATTCCCAATTCGTTAGCGTCAAAATCCACAGTAAAAAAATCAAAAGTTCTCAAGCACCAATCTTTCGCCGCTGTTAGCCTGGATAAGATCAAAGATTGCGATGTCGGCGACTGGGTAAGCGCCACAGGCGCGGTGGCGGTTCTGCCCGGGGTTCTGGGCAGCCAATATTTTTATTTGAGCGGCGCGGCCGGCATCCAGGTCTATAATTACAAAAAAGAATTTCCTCGGCTGCAGGTCGGCGACCTGGTGTCCGTGTCTGGCGAGATATCCGTCCTGCAGGGAGAAAAAAGGATTAAAACTAAAAATTTGGACGACATTGTAGTATTGGCGTCTGGATCTGAGCCGGCTTCGCGGCCGGTGCTGGCCAATGAAATCACGGAAGAACTGGCCGGCGCGCTGGTCCGTTTGAGCGGCGAGATCGTGGAAAGGAAAAGCAGTACGGTGTATCTGGATGATCAAAATGGCGAAGTGCCGGTCTATATCAAGGCTGGCACTGGATTGGACGCGAAAAAGTTCGCGGCCGGCGATTATGTGACCGCGACCGGCATTGTCAGCCGGACGAATTCCGGCTTGCGTATTTTACCCCGTTCGCCCGCGGATTTGGTGAAAATCCAAGTCGCCGGCGCGGCTGGCCCGGCCGAGGTGCTGGGCCAGGTTTCACCCGTTGACCGCTGGGAGATTGCCGCGCGCGATCAGCGCCGGGAATTGTTCACCTATCTTTTAATATTGGCCGGCGCCTTGAATGGCGCGTTGCTTTGGCGTCGCGTTCGCCTTTGGCGGGAAACAAGAAACAAGCAGGGATGATGAAATATCGGCGAAAGTCGCTGTTTTTGTCCGCTTCACCCCGCTCGCTCTCGCTCGGCTTCCCATGCATTGTCATCCCGAGCGGAGCGCAGCGGAGCCGAGGGATCCCCGCATTGTCATTCCGAGCGTTAGCGAGGAATCCCTTAAACAAGGACAAAAGCCACCAGCCATAATAATCCAAAAAACATTTAATTTTTGACCCAAGTTTTTATTAATAATCAATTTATTCCCATTATTCTTGTGTAAGGGATTTCTCGTCGCTTCGCTCCTTAAAAATGACATTCCCGCCTCGCTCTCGCTCGCTTCCCCCTCTCCATTTTCTGCAAAAAATGGAGAGGGGGTGAGGGGGTGAGGCTGTTTGCGCAGGGGCTAAGAAGGTTTTTTTCAAAATGGAGGGGGGGTGAGGATTAAATTTAAATAAAAAAACTCTTCAGCCGAAACTGAAGAGGATTAGCGCGCAAAGATTTTTAAAAAATTAATCATTTTTCCGCGCAAAGATTTTTTATTTTTTCAAAAATGATTTTTTTGTCCGGCCCGCAAAACAGATAATGCGGCGCCTGGTAGGACTTGAATTCAGCCGACAGCCAATAGCCCAAAAGCTTGGCTTTTTCCAGCGGGATTAGTCTGTCTTGCTCACCGGCCAAGATATGGATTTTTGGTCCGAACGGATACACTGGCAGTTTGATGTCTTTTCCCAGCGGCGGCTTCAGGCCGATTTCCCAGATTGCTCGTCCGGATTCCCAAACCAGGTTATTATACAAGGCAATTTTTTCTTCTTTGGGCATTTGGGCCGGCAAAACCGTTTTGGCCGTGGCGCGGAACCCACGCTTGACTGGTTTTTTCCAAAAGGCCGGTTGCTTAAGCAGAAAAAAGAAATTTTTCAGGTTGATCAGGGTTACTGCCTTAAACTCTCGGCATAAAGCCGGACACAACAGGATTATTTGGGAAAAATTTGATTCTTTGGCCAGCAACAAGGCCAGCAGCGCTCCACGCGAATGGCCGATGATAATGTTTTCACCGGCCTTTGGTTTATATTTCATTTGTTCGCGCAGAAAAGCCAGATCTTTGGCCAGATCCATCTCACCCAAGGTGGCCAGAGGCGTTTCATTGATTTTGCGCTCCCGCCCGGGTAAGGACCAGGGCAGAACACGATACTTGTTGTTAATGTTTAGATGTTTAATCAGCGGCGCGAAAAATGTTTCCGCGCGGTTGAATAGGCCAGGTACCATTATGATGTTTTTCATTTTACCCCCTCCGGCTAAATTATAAAGATCAAGAATACGTCTGGGCTTTGTTGGAAAAATATTATTACCCTAAGATAGGATATATTTATTCCGCCGTCAAGGCCGGTTGGCCACCGGATAAAAAATGATTTATCGTGTTTTTCTTGACAATATCCGTAAACAGTCTTACTATTTTTTTAGATGTTCAATAAAATTATAAACCTGTTGGATATGTCTCGGCCGAAATTGCGGCCGGGGTTGGGCATATCCTGCCAAATATGAATTTGGCCAGGCAACAGCTGCGTCAGTGGCTGTTCGGCCGTCCCCGTAATCATGGACAAACCGGTATCAAAAAAGAGCCGGTCAAAGGCTTGGCATCTTGCCGGGCGAACAAAGGTGGCACCACGGAACCCCCGTCCTTTTATCGAAAATTTTTCGGTATTAAGACGGGTTTTTTGTTCTTTGTAAACTTATTGGCCAAAGGAGGTAAAAGTTAATGTGGAAAAAAGATTTTCAGCCGTTCGGCGGCGCGGACATTTATTTTTCCAAACGTTCAAGAATCAAACTTAAAAAATTGGCTGAAGGCGAAGAGTTAAACATTATTTCAACCGTCTGCCCTGACTATCCGCATAACGGCCGGCAGTACACTTTTTCCGGCCAGCTTGGCAATCGGATCAGCTTGACGGCTCGCGAGCACCTGCGGACCGTTCCCGATTTGGTGAAAATTTTATTTTTCCGGGGAGTGCCAACGAACTGGTTGATTCTGTTGGCTGATCTGCCGGAAGTGACGCCGGCGCAGGCGGAATTTGTCCAGCGGTTGTCCGGTTCGCCTTTGTCATACCTTCTTCGTTGCGCGAAAAGCGCCGCCGCGATCCAAAGGGAAATTGGCGGATCCGCGCGGGTGGAAACTTTTTCCACCTGGTATGGGAGCCGGCAAATTGACTACCTGTCTTTGCAAACGGCCGCGGCCAAAAATATTCTGGCTGCCCAGGACGCTTGCTTTCGGGAATTTTTTGCCCGTTTTTGCGAATCACGCCGGCCGTTAGCGGAAAAGTTCCGCGGTCGGCGCTTAAACAAGGAAGAATTAAGACAAGCTGGCGCGCATGCGATCAGTCTCTACGCCACGCACGGCACGCTTTTGCGCAAAATTTTCGCGGGCCGGAAACTGCTTGTCATCAACCATAACACGATCAACCTTCGCAATTTTTTCTTATCTGGTTATGTGCCGTTAAATAATTTTAATGCGAATCTGCCCAAATTTATCATCGGCATCTTGTCTCGTTCTTTATATTAATGACAATGCGCCTGGAATATCCTCGTGGGAATTTTCAGGCGTTTTTTGTCCGTCGGCAAATTTTTTCCAAGCCCGGAAATTGCCCAATAGCCCCTGTCTGAGCGCCTGAGCGCGGGGAGTCTTTTCTCATTGAAAGATGAGCCTGAACTGGCGAGGCCAGATCAGTTATCTACTCCATAAGTTTTTAAATAATATTTGTTTTGCTTTTTGCATTTT
>PCSD01000027.1:887-2101 GCA_002771615.1 Candidatus Falkowbacteria bacterium CG23_combo_of_CG06-09_8_20_14_all_49_15 | reverse complement strand
ACTCAATTCACCTCTAGAACGCAGTGCCGAAGATATACTCATGTACAGCACTCTGATTCGCAACCGCGCGACTCTTGTATAATCACCCAATGATACTTCGATCATGGTGGGGCGACCCAGTCAACAAAAATTACGTCTACGCGTTTTTCAAAAATTTCGCGTTCTTTTCTGGTGTCCTCGTACCCTTCTTCACCGACTGGGGTCACATCTCTCTTTTCCAAGCCCAAATTCTCCAGTCATGGTTTAGTGTTTGGGTATTTGCGTTCGAAATCCCGACCGGCGCCATCGCCGACAAAATTGGTCGCAAACACAGCCTCATCCTCGGAGCTATCTTTATTGCAATCGCAACCCTAGTCTACGGTAGTGTTCCCTCTTTCGCCATTTTCCTCCTCGCAGAGTTTCTTTTTGCCATCGGGTACGCCCTCAACTCTGGCGCCGACCAGGCTCTCTTATATGACACACTCAAAAGTCTAGGGCGGGAAGGGGAGAGTAAAAAGGTCATGGGTCGCGCCGATGCTCTTATGCTCGCAGGCATGATGTGTGCCGCCCCGCTTGGTAGTCTCATCGCCTCACGCTGGGGCTTGAATGCACCTCAGCTCATGACAGCAATTCCCATGTTGATAGCAGGAGCCATCGCCTGGTCTATCCCTGAGCCACGTATTCACTCCGAGTCCGAGTCCCGCCGCTACAGCGAGATCATCAAACGCGGCTTTAGCGAGATTCATCACAATCCCATTATCCGCACGCTCGCCTTCGACTCAGTGGTGGTCTCCTCCTCCGCCTATTTTGTGGTGTGGTACTACCAGCCGTATATGACGGGTTTGGGCATATCAATTATTTATTTTGGTTTAGCTCATGCCTTTTTGTTGTTATCAGAAATCCTCGTCTCTTCCAATTTTGCCACACTCGAAAAAGTCCTCGGCAGTGGCAAATCATATCTCAAAAACAGCGCACTCCTCGTTACCGCTTCCATTATTTATGCCGCTATTTTTCAACACTGGAGCTCGTTGATCATTCTCATCTTAATCGGCGGGGGTATCGGTTATACCCGAGCCACCTACATCAGCAGTATTGCCAATAAATATATCGACTCGCATAGTCGGGCGACGGTTCTCTCCTCGATTAGTATGTTACGGCGCCTTGTGCTCGTCCCACTCAACCCAGCAGTTGGTGCAGTCGCCACCTACTCACTCCCATTAACACTAATAATTATC
>PCSD01000027.1:0-848 GCA_002771615.1 Candidatus Falkowbacteria bacterium CG23_combo_of_CG06-09_8_20_14_all_49_15 | reverse complement strand
TAAGAGTGTGGAGCAACAAGTCAAAATAAATTTCAAACGCGCACTGGGCATTTTTCTCATTATTTTTGGTATCTGTGGACTCATTCTCCCTATCCTCCCAGGAGTTTGGGTAATACCAATCGGGCTCGAGCTCTTGGGTTGGCGACTCGTCATCGACCGCAAAAAACCTTGGCGCGAAATCTTTACCCTCCACGATCGTACCAAGGATCAGGACAAACTAAAGTGAAAAATACCTCTTGGTCACCCGTTGCCAAATGGTACTCTGGGATAGTCGGCGAGGGTGGCCACTATTTCCACGAACACGTCATCTTCTCGAGTCTCAAAAAAATTCTCAATCCCAAAGATCATAAGTCAGTTCTAGATATTGGTTTGTGGGCAAGGAGTCTACGCACGCACGCTCTCTCCAGGGGTCACTTACACTGGTATCGACATCTCCAAAGATCTCCTTACAGAAGCCAAAAAGCTAGATAAAAATAGCCAACACTCCTACTACGTCGCCGATGCCGCTCGTGGTATCCCGACTCCTGCCGACTCATTTGATCATGCAGTCTGCATCTTGGCGATCCAAAATATGCAAGATGCCGCGCTGACCATAGCCAATATAGCGCTCTCACTCAAACCAGGTGGCGATTTAGTGATAGTCATGAATCACCCTTGTTTTCGCATTCCTCGCCAGAGTAGTTGGGAGATAGATGAGGCGAACAAGCTAGAGTACCGCCGGGTCGGTCAATCGCTACCTCTCGCCCCTTGAGATCCCCATCAATGCTCACCCAGGACTATCTGATTCTCCGCTCACTTGGTCTTATCATCAGCCCCTGCAGTACTACGTCAAAGCACTCAAAGCCACG
>PCSD01000078.1 GCA_002771615.1 Candidatus Falkowbacteria bacterium CG23_combo_of_CG06-09_8_20_14_all_49_15 | reverse complement strand
TATTAATCAGGCGCGGGCGGACAAAGACGATGTTGTCCATCTAAAAATGATTGACGTTAGTAATTTATCACGAAAAGACCAGGCTGGCAAGGGGGTGCTTTTTTTTAGAATTATTTTACTGTTTGAGGATCATTGATCCCTCGTCCATTGCGCTTTGCCCGGGAAAATAAATTGAAACCGGAAAAATTCAGCTTTCCCTTGTTGCGAGAAGTCGCGGAACAAAAAGCGCTGTCATTCCGCATGCCTGCGCCAGCGGGCTGAGGAATCCCTTAAACAAGAGTAATGGGAAAAAACAGGAATAAAAATAAGCCTTTATTAAGAAATAATCGTGCCGATGAATTTTTTGCCATCCAGGATATCGGCCAGGTTTTTGAAATCCCGTCCGTTCGCGATGATGGCCGTCATTTTTTTGGCCGCGGCGCGCTGGGCGGCGATCGGATCAAAAGGCAGGTTCGCGCCCGGTCGCCATTTTTTGCCGATCAGACCGGTCAGTTCCGGCCAAGCCAGGTTGGCCAGGGGTTTGGCCGCGGCGGATCTTTTCGGATCCTGATCAAAGACATAATCAATATTGGACAGGTTGATGATTATTCGCGCGCCGATGTTCTCCGCCAAACGGACCGCGACATGGTCGGTGGAAGCGCCGGGCTTCCAACCGCCGGCAATGAGGAGATTTTTTCGGGAGCCCAGCGGAGCGGTTGGATCAGTGATGATTTCTTCGGCGCAGACCGGACGGAAGATGTTTTTAAGCAACTCCGCGTTCAGGCGGGTGGCGGCAATGCCCAGCCAATCTAATTGCGTGTTGGATGATTGCCCCAGAGCGCGGGCGGCAGACAAGTAAGCGCGGGCGGTTTGGCCGCCGCCGGCGACCACCAAGAAACGGCGGCCGTGTTTGATTTGGTTAAGCAGGAAAGATTTGACAGCGCCAAGATAGGCAATGTCCGGGCCGGAGGCGGGCGCGATCAGGGAGCCGCCTAAGGAAAGCACGAAGGTTGGTTTTGGCATAGGAGGGTATTAGTTAATTTTCAATTTTTTTCAGCGCTCAGGACAAGTTTTTAAAATAATATATTATTATTTCAATGGTTGTTTTTATCCGGCGGATCCTTTGATACTGCCCCTCTTCTCTTAAACATCCTCACCCCCTGGCCCCCTGCGCAAAACATCCTCACCCCCTAACCCCCTCAACAAACATCCTCACCCCCTAACCCCCTGCGTAAAACATCCTCACCCTCTAACCCCCTCTCCATTTTTTGCAGAAAATGGAGAGGGGGAAGCGAGCGAAGCGAGCTGGGGTGA
>PCSD01000057.1 GCA_002771615.1 Candidatus Falkowbacteria bacterium CG23_combo_of_CG06-09_8_20_14_all_49_15 | reverse complement strand
GTAAAGCAAGGTGTAATTTGTCTGCGCGTGGCCGAAATTTATCCAGCCGATGTTTTCCGCCCAAGCCGAGCCGCTCAATTCGCCCGTATCATAATTGATCGTCACTTGCGCGTGGCTGGGATGGAAATTCACCCAGCCGATATTCTCGCCCCAGCCGTAGCCGCCCAAATGTCCCTGCCCGTCATTGGTGACGCCCCAATCCGTGGCCGTGGTATTGGTGGCGCCGGGCGTGCCGTCGTAATCCAGCTTGATCCAGCCGATGTTCTCGCCCCACAAATAGCCGGTCAGGCCGGCCGGCGCGATCACCGCTTGCGCGTGCGTGGAGCTGGCGTTGAGCCAGCCGGCGTTTTCCGCCCAAGCGTATTTGCGGTTCTCGCTGTAACCGTTATAGGCGTAAGCGATCTCGCCGCCGAATTCAAAGCGCAGGATATGGTCCCCGGCTTTCAAGGTGCGATGGACGACGCGGCCGATGTCGGCGCACTCCCAAGCGGCGAAAAAAATCTCGTCCCCGCTTCTGATCTCCGGTGTCCGCTGCTGCGCTCCGCACCACAAAGACACGAATTCATCATCCGCGATCGTGGCCGCGTCGTTCGGAATAACGCGCAGATCCGCCTGGCCGGCCGTGGTGAAAGACACGCTCCAATCATCGCCTTCCAAAGGATGGGAATGGACATTGAGGATCACCAGCTCAATGGTCGGATCCAGGACGATCGGATACGGATGCGCGGTTAGCCAAGCGAGCGAAGGGCGCATGATTAAAACATCATCTTCCAGCCAAGTTTCCACCTCCTGGCCAGAACTTCTTTGCCCTCGCGCGTCAGTCAAAAACGGCGCGGGCATGCGGAAAACCGCGGACCAATCATTATTGTCCGCTTGATAAAAAACCAAATTTCCTTGTTCATCTTTTTTCCAAAACAAACTTGGCAAATCCAAGGCGAAACGGAACTCCTCGGGATGGCCGGGCGCTTTGAGAATGATGTCCTCTTTGACTTTATGGTCAGAAACGGTTTTGACCACATCAGTCTGGGCATAAGCTTCAGAATATTTTTGGCTCGCTCCGTCCGTAATGGCGGCGGCGGCCAGCACCTCCAGGGGCCGTAAAGCCATGGCCAGATTACCGAAAGACACTGTTTCGGTTTGGCCATAAACCGCGGGCAGATCAACCGCGAAGGCCGGCGCGTTTTTAGCGGGCGCGAAATAACGCCACGCCAGCAAGCCGGCCGCCAGCGGCAGAATTATGATCATGACAGTTTTTAATTTGTTGGCCATAGGAGTTTAATAAAAAATAAAGATATAATTATCAATATTCGCTGGATTTTTTTGATATTTGATCAGTCTCGCTCCCCCCCCTCTCATCATCCTCACCCCCGCTCGCTTCGCTCGCTT
>PCSD01000106.1 GCA_002771615.1 Candidatus Falkowbacteria bacterium CG23_combo_of_CG06-09_8_20_14_all_49_15 | reverse complement strand
AACAATCTGGAATATCTTAAAAAACTAACAAAAGTGTCCAAGTAGGACATTTCTAAAAAACGCCAAATAGGACATTTCTATAAAACTTTTACATGGCTTTTTCAGCCATTGCTCAAAGACTGATGATTTGCTAAAATAAAAAAGCCGGAAAAATCCGGCCAGCCGGATAATAAATATCCTTAAACACGCAAATATCTATGGACAGACGGAACAACTGCGATTGTGACAAAAGCGGCGCGCCGGCCATTTTAAAAAAACCGCGCGCCGGCCGCTTATCCTGGGATGAGACATTCATGAATCTGGCTATCCTGGTTTCCAAAAGAACTGCTTGCCGTTTCGTGGAAGCCGGAGCCGTTTATGTGGACAGCAACAAAAGGATCATCTCGCTTGGCTACAACGGCCCGACCGAAGGCGATTACCATTGCATTGATGTGGGCTGCGCCAAGGTTGACGGGGATCCGAAAACCGGCGCTTTGAAACGTTGCCGCGGCGCGCACGCGGAAATCAATGGCATCATCAACGCGCAAAACACCTGCCGCCTGCGCGGCTCCACTCTTTACACTGTCACTTTTCCTTGCTACGACTGCATGAAGGCCCTGAATAACGCCGGGGTCAAAGAAATCGTCTATTACGAAGAATACGAACGGATCAAAGCCGGCGGCACCGGCCTGGAAAAAGAAAATGAAGCGCGCGAATTGGCGGAAAAAAGGAATATTGCCATCAAAAAATATTCCGGCCAGGTCGTGATTGACGTTGATTTTAAAAAATAATTATTTCGCTTTTACTTGACGGCCGAATATTTTAATTTTTTAATATGATAATCGGACAGGACCAGCTTAAGGAACTGGTGGAAAAAAATCAGCTTGTTTCCGGCTTATGCGAGCGGGAATTAAACAACCCGGAAGGCGCCGGCTTTGATCTGCGTCTGGGCGAAATCTACGCTTTGTCCGGTCCGGGTTTTTTGGGACGGGAAGAGAGATCAACGCCGGCCATTAAACTTCTCGCCCGCTACGAAGAGGACGCGCGCGAATCGGAAAATTTCTTCATTTTCCAACCCGGCGGATATTATTTGGTCAAAACCCTGGAGAAAGTGAATCTGCCCGTCACCATCACCGGCCTCATCTTTCCGCGCACTACCTTGTTCCGCTCCGGCCTGGGCATGTTCAACGGCCTGGTCCAGCCCGGCTACGCCGGCGAGCTAACTTTCGGCCTGGCCAACCTCGGCCAAAGTGAAATAAAAATTTCCCTGGCCGCGCGCGTGGCGCATATCACCTTCCATGAAATCGCCGGCGCCGGACGGCAATACCGCGGCCAATGGCAAGGCGGACGGGTCGGCACGAACGGCGCGGAAACACAAGTTTGAATGAATTACCCCGCAGCAAGCTGACGGGGTATCCAGAGGAAGATTAATTTTTTTGAAAACCACTGCGGTTTTCAAGCTTTCCCTCAAGGAAACC
>PCSD01000108.1 GCA_002771615.1 Candidatus Falkowbacteria bacterium CG23_combo_of_CG06-09_8_20_14_all_49_15 | reverse complement strand
AAAGCAAAACAAATATTATTTAAAAACTTATGGAGTAGATAACTGATCTGGCCTCGCCAGTTCAGGCTCATCTTTCAATGAGAAAAGACTTGGCCCTCTTAAGACAATATGATAATTTTCAGCTTATATCTGATAAATATAAAGAAAAATTTGCTTAATTGCCGCAAAAAAGTTAAAATATGAACATAAGAAAAATTTTCTATGGAAAAATTTTTACATATTTCCCTGGGACTGGCTCTCGCGGCCCTGGCCTACCTGATTCTAATCTTTATTTTTGACCTGCTGTTCGTGGGTTTCGCGCCTTTTCTGCCTTCTCGGCCTTGGGTCATTGACCGGATTATAAATAATCTGAAATTAAAAAGATACCGGAAAATTTTCGCTTTCGGAAGCGGCAAGTCCGGCTTTCTTTTGGAGTTTGAAAAAATTTTCCCGGAAACGGCGATTATCGGCGCCGAACCGGCCTTTTTCGCTTTTTTGGTGGATAGCTGCCAGATTTTTTTAAGAAAAATCCTGCGCGGCGCGCGCCTGAAGGTTATTTGGCGCCAACCGGAAAAAATTGATGTCTGGGACGCGGAAATCATCTATAGCCATCTGCCGCCGGACAAGCTGGAAACTTTGGGGCGGAAATTGCTGTTTGAATGCCAGCCGGGCACAATCGTGATCAGCAACGGCTATGTCATCCCCGGCTTGGATCCGTATAAAATCGTGGCCCTGGATCCGCGGCCAGCGCGCTGGCGGTGGCTTCAGAAAAGCAGGGATATTTTCCGCTCCAAGCGGAAAAAAAGCGTTCAAGAAAACAAAGTTTATTTTTATGAAATATAAACAAGCGCCGGCCAGGCCGACTAAGGTCGCTGTGGCGCATTTTTAAATTATGCCGAAAATTAAAGCAGTGACTTTTGACTGGGGAGGCGTACTCGCGGATAATGTCTTTAATGATCTTTTAAATTTTTACAGTTCTTTTTTACAGGTGGACATTGATCGTCTCCGGCCGGTTTATGAAAAATATTACCATGATTTTCTGGTCAACCGGATCAAAGAGCCGGATTTCTGGA
This sequence comes from Candidatus Falkowbacteria bacterium CG23_combo_of_CG06-09_8_20_14_all_49_15, assembly GCA_002771615.1. GTDB lineage: Bacteria > Patescibacteriota > Patescibacteriia > Patescibacteriales > UM-FILTER-48-10 > UM-FILTER-48-10. The sequence goes on along the minus strand of PCSD01000108.1, from coordinate 5,758 downwards.
ATAACATTTGCCGCGACCTGCAAAAATCAAATCCGGTCGGCAATGGCTCGCTTATGCGTGCCGCCTTTGTCCAAGCCTATAAGCCGCACAACCGAGTCATTGAACTGGTGATCCGCTTGGAGAAAAAGGGTTATTTGCTGGGACTTTTATCGGACGCGGAAGCGCCGGCGGCCAAATTCTTCTTTGACCAGGACTACCTTCATTTTGACGCAGTGGTTTTTTCCTCCATGGTCGGGTACGAGAAGCCGGAACAAAAAATCTACCGCTTGCTACTTGATGAATTAGGCACCAAGCCGGAAGAAACGATTTTTATTGATGATTTGGAAGAAAATGTCCAGGGCGCGCGCCAGGCCGGCCTGGCCTCTTTCCGTTTTTTAAATCCTGAGCAAGTCCAGGCGGAATTGGCAAAATTCGGGGTGGAAATATAAGCGCTGTCGCGAGACGCGGCCGTGTGTAATTTATGTCGCTTGCCCGGATATCCGCCCCCGGCGGACGCGCAAAAAATTATTAATTATCCCACTGCTAACCGAATATGACCAACGTCAAAAACAGTCTGATTTATTTTCTGCTCTGGCCGCTGGCCGCCTGGTCTTTTTTAATTTGTGCGCCGGCGGCGACGGTTGCTCCCGACGAAAGCGGACAAGAGATCCTTGATTATACGGTTGCAATCCAGCTAAAAACTGACGGCACGGCGGCCGTGGCGGAAAAAATCACTCTTCCGGACCGGACGGCGACCAACGAGGACCGGCTGCTCCTGCCGGCACGCTATGTCCGCCGCGGCTGGCTATTCCAAAAACAACTTTCCGGCTTGAAAATCACGGACGCGGCCGGCGAAAAATTATCCTGGCGGGCGGAAAGAATCAACGGCCAAAAGACCGCGGTCATCACCAGCCAGCCGGCCGGCGCGCAAACCCGCTCATATACGTTGTCCTATATTCTCCAAAATTTTTTCACGGCGACCAGCAACGGCGCCCGTCTGGACTGGCCGGCCATCCGGCCAGGCTGGCCAGTGGACATTCTCCAGGCCAAGGTCACGATCTCGTTGCCCGCGCCGAGCGATTCAAATAAATTATCCTTTTCTTGCCAAACCAACGGCGGCCAGCCGAAAGACTGCCTGTCCACCAGGCTCAATTACACCGCGGCGGCCCAAAGCGACAAAATCATTTTCGCGCACGATCGCCTGCCCACGGGAACCGGACTGGATATCAGCCTAACTCTGCCGTCCGACCAGCTCTTGCCATCCGGCCGCGGGCTGACTATTTACATAATCGCGTTTCTGCTGGCCGGCGCCGCGGCTCTATTATTATTCAGACGCCGCGGGCGGAATAAAAAAATCACCGAGCAACAACAATGATGAAAAAAATCATCATCATCTCTTTTTACTGTTTTTTGGCCGCTTTTTTTTTCCAGCAAATTTCGCAGACGCTTGATCCGGATTTCGGCTGGCATCTGCGCGTGGGCCAGGATATCAGCCAAACCGGACAGGCGCCCTGGGAGGAAAATTATAATTTCCCCTTGCTCGGGCGGCACTGGGTGGACCATGAATGGCTGGCTGATTATCTGTTATTCCTCGGCTATGAACATTTCGGCTATTTAGCCTTGATGGCGATTTTTTCCCTGTTGGCAGTATTGTCTGTCTGGCTGGTTGATCGGTTGGCCAGGCGCTTAGCTGGATATTATGGCTGGCACGTGAATGAAATTACTTTGTATATTTTTCTGGCCAGCGGCGCGCTCGGCATCGCCGCGCATACCGGCGTCCGCGTGCAAACCGCCGCCCTGCCGCTTTTTGTTTTCTTTTGGCATATTATTTTTTCTTGGGCGCCGGGCCGGACAAAAATACTTTTTTGGCTCGTGCCGCTCTTTGTCCTTTGGACCAATCTGCATGGCAGTTTTTTAATCGGCTTGGCCATGCTTATCGGCCTGCTGGGTTGGCATAATCTCTATGCCTTAGTCTTTCCTCGTCTGCCCGCGCGCTGGCAAAAAAGACTGAGCGGACCGCTTGACAAAAAAAACCGTTTTGCCCTGCTTTGTGTCTTTTGCTTCTCTTTGGCCGCGACCATCATTAACCCGTACGGATTGCATTTATATGAATTTCTTGGCACATATACAAACACTTTCTATCTCACACACATCATGGAATGGCTGCCCGCCTATTGCGGTCCGCTGCCGGTTTATAAAATTTATTATTCCGCCTTGTTGATTGGCCTGATAATCATTTATTGGGCGGAAGCCGGCGCTCTGGAAAAAAAACAGCCGGGCGAAAATAATCCGGACAAAAAAATTATTGATCCATGGATTGTTGTTCTGACGCTTTTCTTTTTCTGGCTGTCCTTGAAATCCGTCCGCCATTTCCCTCTTTTTTTCGCGGTTTCTCTGCCGCTGGCCGCGGCTTTAAGCGGTGAACTTTTCCGCCAGCAATATTCATTATTCAAAGGCAAGATGGCTATTTTCTTACAGTCGTATCTGCTCCTGGCGATTTTAGCCGTGAGCGCTTGGCAATTCGTAGTCGCTAATTACGCGGCCGATCCCTTTACCAATGAAAAATTTTGTCGCGATTATCCCTGCCAAGCTTTCGCCTTCATTAAAACCCAGGCTGCTTACCAAGACAAACCGCTTTTTAATTCGTATGTGTGGGGCGGCTGGCTGGCTTGGCAATGGCCGCAAAAATTATTATTTATTGACGGCCGCCAGCCGCAGATACAATTCGGGGAAAAAACCTTTTTGGAGGAATATTTCCGCTTCTATGAAAAAGACCAAAGCGGCACAATGCTGGACCAACATCGCATTGATCTCGTCTTGGTGAAAATAGAACAGCCCTTGGAGGTATCGCGGCTGGAACGTTGGCTGGATAAACTGGATTTTTTTTCGAAACGCAAAAAATCAGGGCCAGCGGCGCAAGATTATTTGCGTGAATATTTAAAAAGCAGTCCGCATTGGCAATTCGTCCACCGCGATCTGTTGAGCGAGATTTATGTCCGGAAAAATCCTTGATCAATTTTTTTATAACACCGGGAGGCAAAAAAAAGAACAGCAACCGGCCATCATTGATGAAAAAGGAAATATATGCTTAAATGCTATAATTAAACAAGGAGGAAAAATTATGACCATTAAAAAAATCGTGAATTTCATCTTTGAATTAGGCCAGTTGAAACGGCAGGTCCATGCGGGCTGGTGGAAAATCGGGGTAAAAAATCCCGCGACCGTTGCCGAACACGTCTTTCGGGCGGCGCAAATCGGCTATATCCTGGCTGTCTTGGAAGGAGACGCGGATCCGGAAAAAGTCGTGGCCATCATTTTGATCCACGACAACGCCGAAACCCGGATCGGCGATCAGGACAAAGTGGCGGCCCGGTATTTTTCAAACGGCGATGCGGAGTTAAAGGCTTTTACCGAACAAACGGAATTGTTGTCTGAAGCCATCCGGAAAAAATGGCAGGCCTATTTCGCTGAATGCGAAAACCGCGCTACCAAGGAAGGCATTATCGCCAAAGACGCGGATTGGTTGGAGCAAGCCTTTCAAGCCAAGGAATATGTTGACACAGGCTACCCAGCCGCGAAAAATTGGATAGATAATGTCGCCGCCGCGGTGGAAACTGAGTCGGCAAAAAAAATCATCGCCAAGATGCGAAAAACGGAATTTACGGAATGGTATAAGGGCCTGAAAAGAATGACTTATAAAAAACTCAAAAAATAAACAAAACCCGCCTGATCCAATATTGAGAAGGCGGGGTATTTATTCAAAAAACAGGAATACGCGGCCAATTGAAAAAATTGCCTTGAATGTCGGGCGATTTTTTCGTTGCGGAGCGGACGGGACTCGGACCCGCGACCTCCTGCGTGACAGGCAGGCGTTCTAACCAACTGAACTACCGCTCCAAAATATTTTCCTTGATTGAAAGCCGATCGCGGCTCTAAATGCCGGGCAACGAGATGCGATACCTTGTCTCTCTCCGGCCTTTTTTCCAGCCAGGATCAATCTGGCCGAATCCTGGCGATTTTTAAACTATCAATCAGATTAACAAAAAATCGCCGGCGCGTCAAGCAAGAAGTTGAAACCAAAAAAACCATACCGTCCTGCTAAAAAAACCGGCAATAATAATCAAAGAGAAAAGTTTAGTTTTCCTTGGGTGGCAATTTTTCCAGATTAAAAGGCAAATGGACGGTAAATTTTGAACCTTTGCCCAAGGCGCTCTGTATCGTAATCTGGCCGCCATGCGCTTCCGCGATCCACTTGGCAATGGACAAACCCAAGCCGGTACCGCCCTCTTCGCGCGACCGCGATTTGTCCACACGGTAAAAACGTTCAAAAATATACGGCTGGTCCTTGTCGGGAATGCCGATCCCGTTGTCTTGCACGGACAACCGGGCTTGCGCGCCGTCGCTCTCCGCCCAAATTCGCACGCGGCCGCGCGGCGGGGTATATTTAATCGCGTTACGGACGATATTTAACAATAATTTTTCCAACTTGGCTTCATCGCCGGCCACGACCACCTGGCGCGCCGGCCGCAACGGGGTCAAAATAATATGCTTTTGGTCGGCCAGCACTCGTAAAGAACGGACGATACGCTGGAGTAAATGAAATAAATTTATTTTTTCATAATGCAAGGTCTCGTTGCGCACGTCCATGTTGCTCAGCATCGTCAAATCGGTGATGATGTTGCCCAAGCGGTCAATCTCGCCGGTAATTACCTGATAAATTTCCGGCACGGCCCCGGCTTGGTTGTTTATTTCCTGGATGGCCAGATCAATGTTGCCCTTGATGATCGTCAAGGGGGTGCGGAGTTCATGGGAAGCGTCGGCGATAAATTTCAGTTTCAGATCCAAGGCCTGATTCAATTGCCGGTTGGCTTGATCCAATTCGGCGGTGCGCTGAAGAACCATTTCTTCCAAGCGCCGATTAAGCTTTTCTAAAGCTTCTTTGGCGGCCACTTCCTCAGTGTTGTCAATCGCCATGGATAATGCTCCCTCTCTCCGGCCATCGGTGCCGGATAAAGGCACGGCAATGATATTCAAACTTTTCCGTTGACCGCTCCGGCGAGAAAAATAGGATAAAGAATTATTCTGAAAAGATTTACCATTTTTTAATAAATCGGCATAAGCTTCGCGCAAAGGAACGTTTTTTACAATTTCAGAAGTTTTGAGCAAATTTTTTCCGACTATTGCGCCGTCCGGATCGGCGATCATGTCGCTGGCCCGCTCATTGGCGGAAACGATCCGGCCGGATTTGTCCAGTACCACAATACTGATCGGCGCGCTGTTCAAAATCCGGTTATTGAATTCATGCAGACGTTTGATCTCAACTTCCCTTTCCTTCAGAAGCGTGATGTCGCGGATAACGATGACGAGCTGGTAGGTTTCGCCCCGACGATTTTTTACAGGAAAGACAGTTTTTTGAAAATAATATTTGGCGTCCTTGGGCGTATGGGCGGTCTGCTCAAAAAAAACTGTCCGGCCGGTCCGGAAAACATCCTTTAAAACGCACGTCTGCGGGCAATCCGGACAAAGCCAATCACGGCCCAAGCCGGCATAACGGCTGATCACGGAAAAAAAAGACAAGCCCTTGATCTTCTTGATCGGGCGGCGGATGGCCCGGGCGAAGGACTTGTTAGCGCTTTGGATGAGAAATTGATGGTCAACCACGCAAATACTGTCGGTCATCGCGTCAATCACCTGCTCGTAATGATTTTTTGATCGGGCAATCAACTCTTCCAAGCGCTGATTCTGGTCCGAAATCGCCGGGGGCGTTTTCGTGGACATA